>JAATFE010000380.1 GCA_015655365.1 Terriglobales bacterium | reverse complement strand
GAGCGGATGGTCGTCGGCAATCCGCGAATGGCTTGTATGGGACCGATCTCAAACATGGCCTGCTCCCGGCTTTCAGTATCTTCTTGTGGCGCTTATCGGCAAAGCGTGGGCAGGCTTTAATCTTTGATTGCAGCTTTCTGTTCGATTTCAGGACACGTCTGGCATTTTTGGCCACGGCGGCTTGCCGAACTCGCCGGCCGATGTAGACCTGAACCTCCCGGATTGATCGAACCGTTGCTGGCATCCGTCTGATCGAGCAGTGCCATGGCCTGGGCCAAATTCATGGATCCTGGCACGGAAACGAAGCCTCCGCGGAGTTCACTGGTCTCGCGGGCGATGGTCTTGAAGAGCATGGCGCGGCCAGTCATATGGACTTCAAGACGCTCGGTCTTCCAGTCGGTGGCGCTGGCCTGGGTGCGCTGGAGGCGGAACCAGCCTCCTTTGCGGAGCCGGCCCAGGATACCGAAGCCAAAGTCCACATTCTCTTCGAGATGGCCGTCGAGGCGGGCAAGACGTTTGGTGCGGATGTTGACCCAGAGATCGCCACTCATGGCGTGGAAAATGCGCGCTTCGATGGAATGGGCGGGATAGGCGGGGTTGGGGCGGAAGTGAAGGCGGTAGGAGCCGTTCTCGTCGCCGGCATACTCGTAGAGAAAGGCATCGGGCAACAGGGTAACGATGCGGCCGATGCGTTTTTCGTCGTCGGCGTACTCCTGGCGATGACGGGCCTGCTCCTGGGGTGAGGTGAGCAGACGGGTAAGGCGGGCCTGCTCGAGTTGCTGAACTTCGGGGCTGGGCGGGCGGCCGTCGAGCAGCGAGAGGCGCGTGACGGGGCCCTCGGCGGTCTCGACCTGATCTTCGTGGCACATCCCCTTGGGGCTGCTGCGCTCGATCCAGTAGCGCCAATAGCCGTGCACGCCGTGGTCGTGAAGCTCGTTGTAGACAACCTCGCGCACCAGTTGCGCCGCAGGCATCGGCTGCGCGGCCTGGGACAATAGAGGTCCAGGCGGGACGGCCAGGATTGCTGCAATCCACCAAAGTAGACGCATCCGATCACCTCCGCACCAAGCTTTGAATCTGCAGGCAGTATGACGGTCCTGAGGTAAAAATGCGGCAGACAACACGTGAAAAACCGGAGAAAGTACCCGCAAAACCAAAGAGAGCAACAAAAAGGGTGATTGGCCGCAGCACCACCGCTCCCGATCTTGCTACACTGTGGCCATGTTGGATGAAACTGAGTTCCGCGGTCTGGCCGAAATTGCTCTCGATACCTTAAAACAGCACTTATTTGTGCTGGAAGAGAAAGATAACGCGGGTTTCGAGGTCGAGGAACAGAACGGCGTGCTGAATATAACCTTCGACAAACCGCCGGGCAAGTTCGTGATCACGCCAAATACGGCAGTGCGACAGATCTGGATCTCCGCGCTTTCAACCAGCTTCAAGCTGGATTGGGACGAAGACGAAGATGAATTCTTTTTGCCGCGGAACGGGGAGTTTCTGATTCCGTTGGTGGATCGGCTGATCCAGAGCTATCTGGATCGCTGAGGGAGTGAAAACGCACGCACTTCGACACAACTCAGCGCAGAACGCGCGCCAACTGCATTCCGAATGGCAGCGCCTTTCGTAGGCGCGAACAACGCTCTATCCAAAAAGGGAAGACCCGGCGAGGATGCCGGATCTTCCCTTTTGTCTTTAATCTATCGAGGCGAAAAGATTTATTGGAGTCGATAGGTTTACTGGAGCGAATAAACGGTCTTGAGGACCTTTTCCGCAACCGACTTGGGGAGCGGGGCATAGGAGAGAGCCGAAACTTCGCTCTCGCCGGAGTTGACGATCCAGCTCAGCATGTCCTTAAGCACCTTGCCCTTGGCGGCATCGGGGGACTTGAGGGGAACCAGCAGCCAGGTGAAGCTGGAGATGGGGTAGGCTTCCTTGCCGGGCGCGTTGGTGATGGAGACGCGGTAGTCGGCGGGAAGGACCTTGATGCTGGCGGCCGCTTCGGTGACGCCTGCGATGGAGGCCCTGACCCAATTCCCGGCCGGATTCTTGACTTCGCCGTAGCTGATCTTGTTCTGGAGGGCATAGATCAGTTCGACGTAGCCGAGGGCTCCGGGCAACTGGCGGACCAAGCCGGCCACGCCTTCGTTCCCCTTGCCGCCGACGCCTACCGGCCAGCTGGGCGAGGTGCCCTTGCCGGGGCCGCTGGCCCATTCCCTGCTCACCTTGCTCAGGTAGTCGGTGAAGATGTAGCTGGTGCCCGAACCGTCGGACCGGTGAACCACAATGATCTTCAGGTCGGGGAGTTTGACGCCCGGGTTGTCCTTGGCGATGCGGCCATCGTTCCACATGGTGATTTTGCCGAGGAAGATTTCGGCGATGACTTCGGAGCTGAACTTGATGTCATTGACGCCGGGGACGTTGAAGATGGGCACAACCGCGCCGAGGACGGTGGGGATGTGGATCAGCTTGGTCTTGGAAGAAGCCAACTGCTCGTCGGTGGCGGGGCCGTCGGTGGCGCCGAAGTCGACCAAGCCGGCCGTTACCTGGCGGATGCCACCGCCGGAACCGATGGACTGGTAGTTGATCTGGACGCCAGGATGCGCGGCGCTGTACTCGCTAAACCACTTCGAGTAGATGGGATAGGGGAAAGTCGCGCCCGCTCCCGTCAACTTCTGGGCCTGAGCGGTGCTCAAGGCCAAAATCAACATCACAACGGCAACCAAAGTCTTTTTCACAGATCGCTCCTTGCAGATTTACTGCCGTGATCGATTGTCTACGTGGAATGTTACGGGCGTTTGAATAGAGTGTGTCATTGCCTTTACAAAGCGCCGACCGAGGCGGCGGTATCCGCTGTCCCTTGAGTCTTTTGGGCGATAGGCAGGGTGAAGTGGAACTGGGCGCCCGCGCCGAGTTCGCTGGTGGCCCAGATGCGGCCGCCATGAGCCAGGATAATGTGCTTGACGATGGCGAGGCCGAGGCCGGTACCGCCAGATTCGCGGGAGCGGGCCTTGTCGACGCGGTAGAAGCGCTCGAAGATGCGGGCAAGATGCTCGGAGGCAATGCCGGGGCCGAAGTCTTGTACGCAGAACTCGACTTCGGACTCCAGAAGCTTTGCGCCGACGCGAATGCGGCGGCCGGTTTTGGCGTATTTGAGGGCGTTTTCGACAAGGTTGCCAAAGACCTGATTCATGGCGTCGGGGTCGGCCATTACCGGAGCATCCGAAGCTCCGGCCGACTCCAGTTTGATGCCGGAATCGACCACCATGCCGCCCAGAGCGTCAATGGCATCGTGGACCAAGGCTTTGGCGCGCATCGGCTGAAGAGCCAGCTTGTAGTCGGGGCTCTCGACCAGGGCCAGGGCCAGCAGATCCTCGGTGAGGCGGTTCATGCGGGTGGCGTTTTTATGAATGATGCCCAAAAACTCGCGATTGATCTCGGAGTCGGGGATGGGGTCGTCAATAAGAGTTTCGACGTAGCCCTGGATGGAGGTAAGCGGAGTGCGCAGTTCGTGGCTCACATTGGCGATAAAGTCGCGGCGGGACCTTTCGGCGGCCTCGACGCGGGTCACGTCGTGGAGCACGACCAGTGCGCCACCGCTGGGCAGGGGGGCGGCATTGATCTCGAAGACGCGGCCTTGCGCCAGCGAACTTGCCCGGCCAAAGCGGACTTCGCGCTTTTCAAGGGTGGCGCGAACGCAGGCCAAAACATCGGGGTCGCGCAGGGCATGGACCAAGGGACGGCCGGGAAGGATCGGGGTCCCGACGATATTCCGCAGGACGGCGTTGGACCAGCGCACAAGGCCTTCGGAGGTGACGGCGACCACGGCTTCCTGCATGGAATCGAGCATGGTAGCCAGTTCCTGGCGGCTGCTCTCGATTTCGGCAAAATTCTGGCCCAGGCGCTCGGCGGTCTGATTGAGGGCCGCTTCCATGGCAGTGAGTTCATCGCCGTCGCCGCGCGCGAGACGCGCGCTCAAATCGCCGTCGGCGATGCGGCGGGCGAAGGCGACCACCTGTTTGAGGCGCCCGGAGAGTGCTCCGGCAACCCAGATGGCCAAGGGAACGGCCAGGGCCAGGGCGATGAGACCCGACCAAAGCGCCTGACGGCCGAGCAGTGGGAGGGTTGCGCCCGCCGAGTGCTCCACCATGCGGCTGAAGACGAGATTCGACACCACGGTGTGGAAGACCAGCAGCAGGACAAAGAGGCTGAGCAGCTTGGTGAAGACTTTGGGATTCAATCGGCGCCGCTCCCCTCCGGCACACCCGGCGCGGGGCCGGGTTTGTTATTCGTTTTTGGGCAGTTCGAAGCGG
>JAATFE010000274.1 GCA_015655365.1 Terriglobales bacterium | reverse complement strand
CATTACAGTGGCGAGCCGGCCGTGCTGCCGCTGGTAACGCTGCAGGCCGGGATCCGCATGTTTGTGCTCACGCCCTTGATGACTCCCCAAACTCGTGTCCAGGAGCAGGAGGCCGACGTCTTCGGTCTGAACGCCTCCCGCCCGCCGGACGGCGATGCCCAGGCCGATATTCACTTGAGCGAATGCCGCAAGATGCGGCCCGGCCCCGTCGAGGAGTTTCTTTTCTACGATCATCCCAGCGGCTACAACCGTATCCACACCGCCATGGTGTGGAAGGGCGAGAATCTGGAGCTGTTCGAGAAACCCGCCCTGCAACCGGTAGCCCATTGAGGGATACCGCATGACCGGGAGCCAGGCTGTGACCATCGGATCCTCAAAATTAGAGCGTTTCGATTCAAGTGTTGACAAAACTCTGGGTGCCCCATCCTTTGTGCGTTCTTTGCACAAAGGATGGGATACCGCAGATGCCCATCTGGACCGTAAACACTCAGCTTGAAAACGCCCTAGCCTTTCGCCCAACTATGGTCGTAGTGCCGGATTTGTTCATCCCCCGAACAGGGCATGAAGGACTGCCCCGAAAAACCGGCCCAACTTGCCGATAGACAGAACACGGCCCCCAGGCCGAAAACGCAATCACTTCGGGAGTTCTTCTCGTAGCCTTGGCGCACGGAACCGAACTCGCACAAAGCAGTAGCTACTCAGATGCCGGCCAGCGACTTCACCCTTCGAGGTCATCGCGGCCGGCATCCTTCTGTTTGGAAGCGAAACCGAGTTACTTTGAAGAGTTAGCTCCAACGCACACGAGGGCTGGGATTGCTCCCAGCCCTCGCGGGTGTTTCTGCTAGATTCTGCCGGAATCCGGCCTACAGGATTAGAGAGGCTGCACGTCCGCAGCTTGCCAACCCTTGGGCCCCTTCACCACGTTGAATTGAACTGCCTGACCTTCCTGCAAACTCTTGAACCCATTTGAATTGATCGCAGAGTAATGCACAAAGACATCTTCGCCATTCTGACGCGAGATGAAACCGAAACCCTTCGCGTCATTAAACCACTTCACTGTGCCTTGTTCCATTTTTGCTCGTATTTCCTGGTTTTGAATTGCGCTGGATGAATCGGAGCGACCACTGGCAGAATCTTGCTTGGTTGGGCGAGTGCTGCTCACGCCCGGTTCGGCTCTAACGCTGGCGATAGTGTAACACCGCCCTGAAACCCCGAGGAAGAATTTTACTTTACGTATCGTTCCAGTCACTTCCCACTTCGGAACCCGTTGACCAATTTGGGCTTATAGCGAAACCAAGGTCGATATATCCCGAAAGCACAGCGTTCAAATTGACGCGGCCATCGGGGAGCGGCGACCCCGCACGAGACCTATAGCGAAACCAGAGTTG
>JAATFE010000381.1 GCA_015655365.1 Terriglobales bacterium | reverse complement strand
CGACCGCCCTTCGTCGGCGAATTCGGCTGGCAGGGCGGCGTCGTTGCCCAGACCCGCACCGGCTACGTCATCGTCGCCTTCAGCGGCGGCAAGTCCGAGGACGACGTCCAAGTCTCGAACTCCGGCCTCGCTGTCCTCAAACTGGCTCTCTAGGTGCCCGCAAGCGTTGCAAAAACATGCCAAAAAACGCTTTTTAGACACGGCTAAGCGCCTTATTTTCGTTTTTTTCTCTACCTGCAAGCGTACTTTTGTCTTTCGGAAAATGAGCCATTGTTGACTCAAGAGATAACAGCGCCACGCTGTTGCTCTATGCTGGTTAGAGTGATCGGCATCACCGTATACTGTTCAATAACGCCTCTAAGGTGAACTGAGCAATGTATCTTCTCTGGCTTCGAGCCGCGGCTGTTCTCTATTCGGCAGCGAGTGTCGCTGTCTTCCCGGCCGTTCTCTACGGCCTCTCCCGCTGGCGCAAAATCTGCGTCCATCTGGCCGGCCTCGCCGTGTTCTTCCACTTCGTCTCCATGGTTGAAATGCTGGTCCAGGCCCACCGCTGGATGCCTGTCGGCGTCCGCGAAGTCGAATCCCTGCTCGGCCTCGCCGTGGCCGCGCTTTTCTTCCTCGTCTGGTGGCTCTACGAGGCTATCTCCCTTGGAATTTTTGCCTTGCCCGCGACCTTTTTCCTCGTCTTTGTCCCCTCCTTGGGGCCGGATCGCTACACCTTCCCCTCTCAGGGAGTGCGCGTCAGTTGGCTGGTGGCTCACATTGCTGCCCTCCTCATCTCCTATGTCGCGCTCTGTTTCAGCATGTTGGCCTCCGTCCTCTATCTGATTCAGGAGCGCCGCATCAAGAGCAAACCCTCGGCGCTCAAGGCCTCCCACTGGATGCCCCTTGACTGGCTTCCCCCTCTCGACACCCTGGAGCGCATCGCCCACGCTACCCTCGAATTCGGCTTTCCCTGCATGACCGTCGGCCTCGTCATCGGCTCGGTCCTGGCCCAGGAAACGCCCCTCGGAGCCTCCTATTTCCTTGATCCCAAAGTGATTGCCTCCTTCGTCAGTTGGGTCGTTTACGTCTTCCTCCTCCTGGTCCGCCGCAGCGCCGGCTTGCGCGGTCGTAGGGCCGCCTACCTCTCTGGAGCTGTCTTTGCGGTCATGATCGCCGTGTGGGCCGCCAACCTGTTGAGCCACGTGCACAGGTTCGGTGCCCAATGACTCTGGCGATTATCGGAGTGAACTACAAGACCGCGCCCATCGAAGTGCGCGAGCGCATCGCCATCTCCCGCGAGGAGCTGCCAGAAACCACGCGTGCCCTTGCCGCCGTCCCCGGCGTCAGCGAGTGCATGATCGTCTCCACCTGCAATCGCGTCGAACTGCTGGCCGCCGTTGACTCGCAAGACATTGATTTGACAAAGTTTCTTGAGCGGCACTTCGATCTGGACCCGGCTCTGCTCGCCCCTCACATCTATGTCCAGCGCGACCAGGAGGCCGTTCGCCATCTCTTTCGCGTCGCCGCCAGCTTGGACTCGATGGTCGTGGGCGAACCTCAGATTCTCGGCCAGGTCAAGGAAGCCTTCGCCGTGGCCCGCGCCAGCGGCACCGTCGCAGGCCAGCTCGAGCATCTGCTCCAAAGCGCCTTTGCTGCCGCCAAAAAGGTTCGCTCCGAAACCGAAATCGGCTCAAACTCCGTCTCCATCGCCTCCGTCGCCGTCGAACTGGCGCGCAAGATCTTCGGTTCGTTGGCTGGTCGTACAGTCTTTTTGGTCGGTGCCGGCAAAATGAGCGAACTGGCCGCCCGCCACCTCGTCCAGCAGGGCGCCGGCGCCATCCTGGTTACCAATCGCACCGTGGCCCGCGCCCGCTCCATGGCAGAGCCGTTCCACGGCCGTGTGATCCCTTTTGAAGGCATCTACGAGGCGGCCAGCGAGGCCGACATCGTCATCAGCTCCACCGGCGCGCCGCATCCCATCTTCCGCCGCGAGCACGGTGTCGCCTTCATGCGTCGCCGCCGCAACCGGCCCATGTTCTTCATCGACATTGCCGTGCCCCGCGATGTGGACCCGGCGATGAACAAGCTCGAAGGGATCTTTGTCTATGACATCGACGACCTCCAGCAAGTGGCGGCCGCCCACATGGCCGAGCGTAGCCGCGAGGCGGGAGACGCCGAGGCCCTGATAGCCGCCGAAGTAGCGCGCTTCCATCAGCGCCAGTTGACCGTGAATGTGGCGCCCGCCATCGTCGCCCTGCAAGCCCAGGCCGAAGAAATTCGCCAGGCCGAACTCAAGCGTATGCAGTCTCGTTTGGGCTCGCTCAGCGCCGAGCAGGCCGCCGCCGTCGAGGCGCTTACTCGTGGCCTGGTTAACAAGTTCCTTCATCCGCCCATGCAGGCCCTCAAGCAGGCCGCACGCGAAGGCGACTCAGCTCGTCTCGATGCCCTTTGCGATACCTGGGATCTTCCCGCCAGCGCCGACCCGGAGGCAAATTCCGCATTCCCCACAACAGGCCCAGAGAACCAGGCGAAATCGGAGAGTTCGCCCATGAAGGAAGTAAGTCAGGAGAGCCACCAATGAACCTGCGCATCGGAAGCCGTGGTTCCCAATTGGCCTTGTGGCAATCCAACCATATCGCCGCCTTGCTTCGCTCGCACGGCCACACCGTCGATATCGAGATCGTCAAAACCACCGGCGACCGCCTTCAGGAAGTGACTTTTGCCCAGGTCGGCTCGAAGGGCATGTTCACCAAGGAAATCGAAGAAGCGCTGGCAGAAGGCCGCGTAGATCTCGCCGTCCACTCTCTCAAGGATCTGCCAACCGACTTGCCTGCGCCGTTCGCTCTGGCCGCTACGCCCCCTCGCGTCGATCCCCGCGACGTCTTTGTCTCAGTAAATTTTGCGAATCTGGCCGCGTTACCGCAAGGGGCGCGGGTCGGCACCAGCAGCCAGCGGCGTCGAGCGCAGTTGAGAGCATTGCGGCCCGACATCGAGGCGGTCGAATTCCGCGGCAATGTCGACACGCGCTTGCGCAAACTGGCCGAGGGCCAGGTGGATGCTATTCTGCTGGCCGCCGCTGGCCTCGACCGGTTGGAAAAGACCAAGTGGGTTCGCGAACGTCTTGACCCCAAGGACTTTTGTCCGGCTGCCGGCCAGGGTTCGTTGGGAATCGAAACCCGCAAGGATGCCGCCGCAACCATGGCCGCGCTAGCTTTCCTGGACGATCCGGCGACCCGCTATGCGGTGACTGCCGAGCGGTCCGCTCTTTCGGCCTTAGGTGGAGGCTGCCAGGTCCCCATCGGCATCCATTGCCGTGCAGCAGCGGGCAGCGGGGAAGGCGAGTGCAACGAAATCTTCGCCGTGGTGGCCGCTCCTGAAACTGGAACCGCGGTGCGCGTCTATCATCGCGTGCCTCGGGGTGAAGTCGACCCTGTAGCGTTGGGTCAGTTGGTTGCGAAAATGCTGATCGAGGCCGGAGCGGGGCCATTACTCGATGCTGCTAACGAGGTCTCGCGGTGAATGCATTGCCGCTGGCTGGCCGACGGGTACTCGTGACTCGCGCCGCGCACCAAGCCGGCAAACTCAGCGAAGGCCTCCGCACACTCGGAGCCGAGCCGGTGGAAGTTCCTCTGTTGGAAATCCGGCCTCCAGCCAGTTTCGACCCGCTCGATGCATCCATTCGTCAATTCGGCAAGTACGATTGGTTGATCCTCACCAGCGCTAACGCGGTGCGCGCGCTCGCCGACAGGGCAGCCGCGTTGGGAGTTCAGTTGCTTCAGCCCTTCACCATGAAGGTGGCCGCAATTGGCGAAGCAACGGCAGCAGCAGCACGCAAGGCCGGACTAGCAGTTACATTCGTCCCAGTATCATACGTGGCCGAAAGTTTGATCGAGGGCCTAGCAAATCGGGCCTCGGGACAAAAAATCCTGCTGGCTCGCGCTGCAATTGCCCGGGATGTAATCCCCGAAGCCTTGCGACAGGCCGGTGCCCTGGTCGATGTGGTTGATGCCTACCAGAACGCGCTGCCAGAAGCGGCGCCGGAGCAGCTTCGCCGAGCCCTCGCCAACGGAATCGACGCCGCGACCTTTACCAGTTCATCGAGTGCAACTCACTTGGCCGAAGCCGCCCATGAGGCGGGACTGCCTTGGCCATTCCCGCAGGTCCCGGCTGTCTCCATCGGCCCCATCACCAGCCAGACCCTGCACGATCTAGGCTGGGAGCCCGCCGCCGAGGCGACCCCATCGGATATTCCGGGGCTAATCGACGCGGTTGTCCGCGTGCTCCATCCCTGAGCGTCGGATTTCCCCGCAGCCTCGTCCTTGCTAACTCCGCTAACTTCAGCTAGCCCCGCTAACTCCGCTCGTTTACGACTTCCACGTCTTGTCTTCGGAGTTACAGAGCTGCTCCAAGTTGCACTTGTCGCACTTCGGCTTGCGGGCATCGCAAACCTGTCGGCCGTGATAGATGATCTGGTGCGAGAAATTGATCCACCGGCTCTGCGGCAGAATCGCCATCAGTTCCTGCTCCACCTTTTGCGCCGTGTCTCCCTTGGCCAGCCCCAACCGGTGGGCGATGCGGAAGACGTGCGTATCTACCACGACACCCTCGGCCTTGCCGAAGCAGACCCCCAGAACGACATTGGCCGTCTTGCGTGCCGCGCCGGGAATGGTGATCAATTCGGCAAGCGTCTGCGGAACCTTGCCGCCAAACTCTTGGACCACCTTGCTAGCCGCGCCCTCAATGGACTTGGCTTTGTTATGGAAGAAGCCTGTGGTGCGGATCAGTTCTTCGAGTTCCGGCAACGTTGCCTTGGCCATGGCTGCCGGCGTGGGGAAGCGCCGAAAAAGCTCCGGCGTCACCATGTTGACGCGCACGTCGGTGCATTGCGCGGAGAGGATCGTCGCCACCAGCAGTTCCCATGGCGAGTTGTGCGTAAGCGCGCACTCGACGTCCGGATAGGCCTCATCGAGGCCCTTGAGAATCGCGGCGATGCGCTCGGGGGCGAGATCGCCATGCTGACTGGCCGCAACTTTACGCGCTGCGGCCGGTTTCTTTGCCGATAACTTCTTCACGGCTGTCTTTGGGGAGGACTTGATTCCGGCCATGGCTTCGAGTTTAACCCCTTCCGTATCTCTTACAGCTTTCCATTCAGCCAACCGGCGAGTTTCTCCATCGGCATCCGCACCCCGATATAGAACTGCCCGAAAAGAGCGTAGACGGCGCTGACCTCGTCGAAGCGCATCTCGTAGATAAGCTTCTTGAAGGCCACCGGGTCGTTGGCGTAGAGATCGACGCCCCACTCCCAGTCATCCATGCCGATGGAGCCGGAGATGATCTGCTTGACCCGGTCACCGTAGCGGCGTCCGATGAGCCCGTGCTCCTGCATCATGCTCTGACGGTCGGCAAAGGGCTCCGTGTACCAGTTGACCTCCTCGTCGCGCTTGCGGTTCATGGGATAGAAGCAGAGATATTTGGCGTCGGGCACGGCGGGAAACAGCCGCGGTGCCATGGCTTCGGACTGCCGCTTGAGCGTGGACGCCATCTCGGCTTCCCACTCCGGCGTATGCGCCTCAAGGCCCTTGGCGTCGGCCGCTTCGTAGGTCTTGCGGGTGGACTCATAAAGCCCAAGCTCCACTACCGATACGTAGGAGTGAACCGGCGTCAGGAAGTCGTAGAACTCGG
>JAATFE010000357.1 GCA_015655365.1 Terriglobales bacterium | reverse complement strand
GTCGCTTTTGTTCTCGATCAACGGCGTCAACGCATTCAGCGTCTCTTTTACATTGCCGATCAGACCCAAATCGACCGGTGTGCGCCGCCCAATCTGTTCGCCGAGCCGATCCACTTGGATGATCTTTGCGTTCTTGGGATAGAACTGCTGATAGGGAAAATCCGTTCCCAGCATGAGCAGGACATCGCAGTTCATCATGGCGTGGTAGCCGGAAGAAAATCCCAGCAGCCCGGTCATTCCAACGTCGTACGGATTGTCGTACTCGATAAATTCCTTGCCGCGCAGCGCATGAACGATGGGGGCCTTCAGTTGCCCGGCCATCGCAAGCAACTCAGCGTGTGCCCCGGCGCACCCCGCGCCGCCAAGAATGGCCACCTTGCGCGCTTTGTTCAAAATCTCTGCGGCCTTGCCGAGTTCGTTGTCCGATGGACAAATGCTAGGGGCGCAATCCTCGATGCCCAGCGAGAGCGCAGACCAGGGACAGTCGCGTAGCGCCACATCGCCGGGAATCACCACCACCGATACGCCGCGCTTGGCAATCGCCGTGCGCATGGCGATGCCGAGCACCCGCGGCATCTGTCCCGGCTGCGAAACCAGCTCGCAATAGTGGCTGCAATCTCTGAACAATTGTTCCGGATGCGTCTCCTGAAAGTAACCGCTGCCGATTTCGGAACTGGGAATCTGCGCCGCAATGGCCAGCACCGGCACACGGCTGCGATGGCAATCGTAGAGCCCGTTGATCAGGTGGAGATTGCCCGGCCCGCAACTGCCCGCACACACGGCCAGCTCTCCCGTCAGGTGAGCCTCGGCACCGGCGGCAAACGCAGCCACCTCTTCATGTCTCACATGCAGCCATTCAATCTCTTTGCTCTTGCGGATCGTATCGGTCAGGCCATTCAACGAATCGCCGGCCACGCCATAGACCCTCTTTATGCCTGCTTTCACGAGTGTTTCGATGAAGACTTCCGCCACTGTCTTAGCCATTTGTGAAGTTGCGCCTCCGTTGCTTTGATGCAGGATGCGTCCCGTAGGGTTCCCCCTATTGAATGCGTTCGAAGCGGAAACCGCCTTCGCGCAGCGCATGGCTGAGGGCGGTGATGTGGCTGGCGCCGCGCGTCTCCAGCGTTACGTCGATCACCGTCTCGCTCAGGCTGACGCCATAGTAAGCGCGGTTGTGCAGCGTCTCCACAATGTTGGCGCGCTCGTGGGCCAGGATCTTCGTCAGCGACAGCAGCGCTCCCGGCCGATCCTGCAAATAAACGCGTACGCGCAGCAGCCGGCCGTCTTTCACCAGGCCGCGCTCGATGATCTTGGCCAGCAGCGTGACGTCGATGTTGCCGCCGCACACCAGCACCACGGTGCGCCGATGCCGCAGGTTGGTCTTGGCCTGCACCACCGCGGCCAGCGCTGCCGCTCCGGCGCCCTCGGCCAAAGTCTTTTCCTGCTCCAGCAGCAGGAGAATGGCGCTGGCAATCTCCTCGTCGTCCACGCTCACAATCTCGTCCACGTACCGCGACACCAGGGGCAGCGTCAGGTCGCCGGCGCGGCGCACGGCGATGCCGTCGGCGATGGTGGCCTCGGCGGCAATGGTGATCGGCGCGCCGTTCTCCCGCGCGCGCAGCATCGAAGGCAGTTTCTCCGGCTCCACGCCGATCACGCGAATCTTGGGATTGGTCTCTTTGAGCGCGCAGGCAATGCCGCTAATCAGTCCTCCGCCGCCGATGGGAACCACGACGGCCTCGATGTCGGGAACCTGTTCCAGCAGTTCGAGGCCAATGGTCCCCTGGCCGGAGATCACTTCCGCATCGTCGAAGGGATGGATGAAGGTGCGATCCTCCAGCGCGCAACGCCGCAGCGCCTCTTCGCAGGCTTCGTCGTAGCTGGCGCCGTGCAAAATCACCTCTGCTCCGTAGCTGCGCGTAGCGGCGACTTTAATCTGCGGCGTGGCCAGCGGCATCACAATCTGCGCGCGAATGCCGCGGGCTGCGGCGTGGAAGGCGACCCCCTGCGCGTGATTGCCCGCGCTGGCCGCGATCACCCCGCGGTCCCTCTCCACCTTGCTCAGCGTGAGCAGTTTGTTCAGCGCACCGCGCTCCTTGAACGAGCCGGTCCGTTGCAGGTTTTCGAGCTTCAAATGCAAGGGCAGGCCGGTCAACTCGGAAAGGTGATGAGAGAGTTGGCAGGGCGAAAGGTGGATGGCGTCGCCGATGCGCACGCGGGCTGCCTCGATGCTGGCTAACGTAACTGAGTCCAAAAGTTTCTCCTTAACAAGATGGAAGAGCAAAGAAAAAGCCACCAGCCGCGTGTGCGGAAGGTGGCCTGTGCGTACTGCCCAGTTAAAAACCCTGTGAATCAGGCTCCGCTTCCCACGCGCGCATTGGAACTGCTAATTCGAATCGCGGAAAAGGAGACGACAACCTGCATGATTGGGAAGAGGCTCGCGTTGGAGGCGTTCGCATGCATGTCGTTGAACAAAGTAGAGCAGAGCGGCAAGGGGCGCGTCAAGGAAGTGCCGATTCAGAAGATCTCGCGCAGCTTGGCGAAGGAATCCAGCTCGATGAGTTGCTGACCCTCCGGCGCGGTCGAGATCTCTGCGTGTTCCAGCACCCAGGTGTCTTTGTGAAATAGAAAGATAGCATGAAGTCCGGCATCCAGGGCGGGATTGATGTCGCTCTTGGGGCTGTTGCCGATCATCCAGCTTGTGTGCGGCGTCAGCTCATGGCGGCGGAGGACCTCGCGATAGGTGGGCGCGTCCTTTTCCGCCACAATCTCGACAAATGAAAAGAAATTGGAGAGCCCCGAGCGCGCCAGTTTGTCGGCCTGTTCGGCGTGGTTGCCCTTGGTCATCAGAATGAG
>JAATFE010000018.1 GCA_015655365.1 Terriglobales bacterium | reverse complement strand
GCGTCCTCGGGAAACTCGATCTGATCCGTCGTGATGCCGTTCTCCTTGATCTGGCGCGGAATCAGGTAGCGGTTGGCGATCTGCACCTTTTCCTCTTCGGTGTAGCCCTGAAGGAAGATCAGTTCCATGCGGTCGAGCAGCGGCGGAGGAACCGTGTCCAGCATGTTGGCCGTGCAAATGAACAACGCCTTGGACAGATCGAACGGCACGTCCAGGTAATTGTCGCGGAACGTGTTGTTCTGCTCCGGGTCCAGAGTCTCAAGCAGTGCCGAGGCTGGATCGCCGCGGAAGTCGCGGCCCAGCTTGTCCACCTCGTCGAGCATGATTACCGGGTCGTTGGTTTCGGCGCGGCGAATGCTCTGAATGATCTGGCCCGGCAAAGCTCCGATATAAGTCCGGCGATGGCCGCGAATTTCCGCCTCGTCGTGCATGCCGCCCAGCGAGACGCGCTGGAACTTGCGGCCCAGGGCACGGGCGATGGAACGGCCCAGGCTGGTTTTGCCCACGCCCGGAGGCCCAACAAAGCACAGGATCGGCCCCTTCATGTCCGGCTTGAGTTCGAGCACGCTCAGGTAGTCCAGAATGCGGTCCTTCACCTTTTTGAGTTCGTAGTGGTCCTCGTCCAGAATCTCCTTGGCCTTGGCGATGTCGATTTTGGCGCCCGAGCTCTTGGCCCAGGGCAGAATAGCTAGCCACTCGATGTAGTTGCGGGTGAGCGAGTAGTCGGCGGCCATGGGAGACATGCGCGACAGCCGCGTCAGTTCCTTCAAGGCTTCCTTCTTCACATCCTCGGGCATCCCGGCGGCTTCAATCTTCTCGCGCAGATCTTCCGTTTCGCGCTGGCCCTCGTCCTGCTCGCCCAGCTCCTTCTGGATGGCCTTGAGCTGTTCGCGCAGGTAGTAGTCGCGCTGCGACTGCTGCACCTGGTCCTGTACCTCGGTCTGGATCTTGGCGCGCAATTGCTGCACCTCGATCTCCTTGGCCAAGTGCTGGTTCAAGAGTTCGAGCCGATCCACAATGCTCACCGTCTCCAACAGCTTCTGCTTGTCGTCGGTGGTGAGAAAGGGGAGCGAGGAAGCGACAAAGTCCACCAGTCGGCTGGGTTCCTCGATGTTCGAGACAATGGTCCGCAATTCGTCGGAAAGCGTAGCCGATTCGGCCACAATCTGCTGGAATTGCCCCACCACGTTGCGCACCAAGGCTTCCACGCCGGAGGTTGGCGCCGGTTCGGCGTCCTCCAGGGTCTCGACTTCCGCCACCATGAAGGGCTCGGTCTGGACGTAGCGCAGAAGCCGTACCCGCTCCACGCCCTCCGTGAAGACGAACCGGCTCTGGTTGGGCATGCGCACCACTTTGTGCACCGTGGCCAAGGTTCCCACGGCATGAAGATCTTCGGGCTTGGGCGCGTCCAGGCGCGGGTCAAGCTGAGCCGTCACAACAATGGACCGCTCTTCGCCCAGCGACTCGATCAGTTGGATGGAACTTTCGCGGCCCACCGTCAGCGGCAGCACAGCATGGGGAAACAAAACGGTATCTCGCACCGGAAGGACGGCGACTCTACGCACACCGGGTGCGCCTTGGGGGGAGGGACTCTGGATTTGCGGTGGAACGGAAGGCTGGTTTGGCATTGAGTGTCCTCGTATCAACTTTCCTTCATTAGACAGCATAGATTTGGAAAAGTTTCAGGAATTCGTCCTCGCGAGATCTCCTTCTGCGCAGGGCAGCAAACTTTGTGGTACGGCTGTACACCGCTCAGGGTTCCCAAACCGTAAGCGCCGGTCTCGAAGGGTGTATCGGCCGAAGCTCCAGGGAGGGTGAGGCATTATTCTTTTGCGGGCAATGTGGGCGCTCGATTTTGCTCGGCGTGCCTTGAACGGGCGAAGGTCAAGTTTCTCACCTATCACCGGATGGAGGGCGAAAGATTGCGGCCGGAGGATTTGCATCCTTCGGCCTAGGGTTCTTTCAGCTTAGGTGTTCGGGCTGGGCCGCCGAGATCTCATCCTTGCGGATGGCCGACTCGATCTGTTCCCAGAGCTCGTCCGGGGGCTCCACAATGGGAAGTAACTGGCGGGCGGCCTCGGCAATGATTTCGAGATCGGCCAGCAGGGCGCGGCAGAGTTCACAGCTTTGGAGGTGGGGATGGGCGGCGGCATCCGCACCGGAGCCAATCAGCTCCGGCAGCAGGGCTTGGAAGGCGGCGCAACTCATTTTGTGGGGATCGTGCGTCATCGCTTTCCCTCCTGCCGGGGATAGGTGCGCAGGGTGTCGCGCAGCTTCAGACGCGCCTTGTGCAGTTGGGACTTGCTGTTGCCGATCGAGCAGTCGAGCATGGAAGCAATCTCGTTGTGTTCGTACCCTTCGATATCGTGAAGGACAAAGATGAGGCGATAGCCGGCCGGAAGATTGGCCACGGCGCTCTCCAGGGCCAGCCGGTCGATGGCGCCTGCCTGGGTCAGATCGGGAGCTCCGAAGCTGCGTCCGGGGCCTTCTTCGGGAACTGGTTCCATGGCCTCATCCAGTGAAATAAGGGACAGCCCCTTTCTACGCAGATGCATCAGTACTACATTGATGGCCATCCGATGCAGCCAGGTAGAAAACGCCGAATCGCCCCGAAAGGTGGAAATTTTGCGGTGTAACTGAAGAAAGACCTCCTGGGTCAGGTCTTCGGCTTCCGCAATGCTGCCCACCATGCGAAGGCATAAAGAATAGATGCGTCTTTTGTGCAGAGAGTAGATTTGGGCAAAGGCGTAATGGTCGCCGGCCTGCGCGCGTGCCAGGGTCTCGGTCTCGTCGGAATGGGAGGTCGACTCGGCGGATAAGGCGGTCACAGACGGTCCTGCATCGCCGGGAGGCGTGCGGGGAACAGTCTGTGGCGGTTTTGGAGACCTGAATTGGGTCATGCACTTCCTTCGAGACCGCTCCGCAAGACGGGCGTTGCTGCACCCGGCAACGTTCCTCGTTAGTATAAGGGGAAGTAGTTGCGTTGGTGGAGCTTCGCTGCAAGATAGTAGAGGCTTCTGCGGGGTCGTTTCCCGCGCTTTCCTGGGAGAGAGATGGTCTTGAAGAGAAAGCGGGCAAGTCAAAACAGTGATTCACCTCATCGGCGGGTTCTGGCCCGAAGGGCGCATCGCTGCGGAGGACTGTTCGCGGGCCTTTTGGTTGCTGGGCTGCTCGGAGGAGTTCCTGGTTGGAGCCAGAGCGCGACTGGCGGCGCGGCGGCTTTTTCTGTTGCCGCAGGCTTGTCCACGCCGTCTTCGTCCTCTGCGGTGGCCTCGGACGCCCTCGCCGCATTGGAGGGCCTGCCTGTGCACCGCATCTCCTTTGAGGGCGTGGCGACAACTCGTCTCTCTTTCCTAGCCGGACATCTTGCCCAGGCTGAAGCAACTCCTCTCAACCGGGAGGCATTGAAGAGAAGTCTGCGCCAGTTGTTTGCCACCGGCCTGTTCGAGACTATTGCGGTCGAGGGATCGCGCGAGGGGGACGGCGTGGTCCTGGTCTTTCGCGGGACGCCGCGCACGTTTATCGGGACGGTCAGCGTGGACGGTGCCAAGGGAGCGACTCTGAATACGCAACTGGAGCGCTCCAGCCAGTTGGCTCCTGGAACCCGCTTCAGTCAGGTCAAGCTAAG
>JAATFE010000169.1 GCA_015655365.1 Terriglobales bacterium | reverse complement strand
GGACTCCGAAGACACCCTCAACTTCAGCGCCCTCACCGGCGTGAGGCCGATGATCGAGGTCTACCCGCTGGAGAAGGCCGCCGAAGCCTTCGACCACATGCTCAGCGGCAAAGCCCGCTTCCGCGTCGTCCTCACCACCGGCGCATAAGCGGGTCTTCGCAGTGTTCCTTACCGAGCCTGCCCGGCCTCATCCCCGGGCAGGCTCTTCTCCGTCACGCGCACCGGAACCATCGCAGGCGTCAGAACCGGCAGCTCTACCGCCTCGGCCAGTTTGCGCGTGATTACCTGCAAGTGATATCCCATCACCGCCAGCGTCATGGCTGCGCCAATGCAATGCCGATAGCGCGTGGCCACGGCCATCAGAAACTTCCAATAGCTCCACCGCTGCCGCCCAAAAACGCCCTGGCGAAGGATCGACGTCACAAACGCGCGCGCATTGCCCCGCGTGAACCACTGCTGTTGCGAGGTGCGCTCCCCATGCTTCGGATGGGTGCGGTTCAGGTAGAGCTTTACGCGGTCGTAGTAGGCCTCGCAGCTATAAATCCTCGCCAGCACCGAGCGGTAGCCCTCCACCAGCTTGGCCGCGTCCATGTGCGGAAGAAAATTGAGCCTGTCGCCGGTATTGTCTCCTCCGCCCGCGTCCACAATCCGCCCCTCGCGACCCAGCCGCCGGAAAAGCTGCGTCCCCGGCATGGCTTGCAGCAGGCCCACCATGGCAATGGGAATGCCGCTCTTCTGGATGAAATCCACCATGCGATCGAAGATGTCTTCCTTGTCCGTGTCGAACCCGAGGATGAAGCCGCCCATCACCTGCATCCCATAGCTCTGGATCAGTTCCACGCTGTCCAGCAAACTCCGCCGCGTGTTTTGCAGCTTGTTGGCGGCAATCAAGCCCGACTCGTCCGGCGTCTCGATGCCCAAAAAGACCGAGATGAATCCGGCATCCTTCATCAGTTGCATCAGCTCGGGATCGTCGGCCAGGTTCAGCGAGGCCTCGGTCAAAAAGTCGAAGCTCTTTTTGTGCTGCCCGCGCCACTCCGCCAGCGCCGCGCACAGTTCCTTGGCCCGCTTCTTGTTACCGATAAAGTTGTCGTCCACAATAAACACGGCCTCGCGCCACCCGGCCTCATACAATTGGTCCAGCTCCGCCAGCACCTGCGCCACCGCTTTCGTCCGCGGCCGCCGCCCATAGATCTCGATAATGTCGCAAAATTCGCAGTTGAACGGGCACCCGCGCGAGTATTGGACCGTCATGGTCGAGTAGCGGTTCATCTTGATGAGGCTCAGGTCGGGCAGGGGACTCAAGTCCATCTCTGGCTTCTCGTCGGCCTGATAAAGCGGCTTGGCCGTCCCGTGCTCCAAGTCCCGCGACAAATCGGCAATCAGGCTCTCCGCCTCGCCAATCACCACATGGTCGGCCTTCAGCTCGGCCTGCGACATGCTGCTGGCAATCGGCCCGCCCACCACGGTGCGCAGTCCGCGCGCCCGGCAGCGCGCCACAATCGCTACCAACGTCTCCTGCTGAATGTGCATGCCGCTCAGCATCACCACGTCGGCCCAGTCCAGGTCGCGCTCCTTGAGCCGCTCCACGTTGGTGTCGATGAGGCGCTTTTTCCAACTGCCCGGCAACAGGGCGGCAATCGTCATCAGCCCCAGCGGAGGCTGCGCCGCTTTTTTGCCCAAAAACTTCAGGGCATGTTTAAAGCTCCAGTAGGTATCGGGGAATTCCGGGTAGATCAACAAAGCATTCATCGGCCACCTCTCAACTGGAAGAGTGGCTGCGCGAGCTCGGTCGGGAGATGCACGCCTGTTTTCAGCCATCGGAAACAAGGTTGGCATGCTCGTTGCGGCAGACTGCTCCCAGATCTATTCTTCCACCGCTTTTTGA
Source organism: Terriglobales bacterium (assembly GCA_015655365.1). GTDB lineage: Bacteria > Acidobacteriota > Terriglobia > Terriglobales > Acidobacteriaceae > Telmatobacter. The sequence goes on along the minus strand of JAATFE010000169.1, from coordinate 699 downwards.
AAATTCTGTGCAAAATGAACCATCGGACCGCAAAACCGTGCATTCATGCGCCTGCGCGGGCCTCTTCCGCACATCCTGCCCGTTCCCCTCACTGCCGCCGGAGCCTCATTTGCCTTAGACTGTTGCGATGGAAGAGTTTTCTCGGATCAAGCGCCTCCCGCCCTACGTCTTCAACATCACCGGTGAAATGAAGATGTCTGCCCGCCACCGCGGCGAAGACATTATCGATTTCGGGATGGGCAATCCCGATGGGGCCACGCCCAAGCACATCGTGGACAAGATGATTGAGGCGGCGCTCAAGCCCGCAACCCATCGCTACTCGGTCTCCCGCGGCATTCCCCGCCTGCGCAAGGCCATCTGCAACTGGTACAAGAGCCGTTACGACGTCGATCTGGACCCCAACAGCGAGGCCATTGTCACCATCGGCTCCAAGGAGGGCATCGCCCACCTCTGCCTGGCCATCCTCGACTCCAACGACACGGTGATCGTGCCCAACCCCAGCTACCCCATCCACATCTACGGCCCGGTCATCGCCGGAGCCCACGTGGTCAGCGTGCCCATCATCGACCGCGAGCAGTTCCTTGCGCAGCTTGAGGACCTGATCCCGCGCATGACGCCGCGCCCCAAGGCGCTCATCGTCAACTTCCCCTCCAACCCCACCACCGAGTGCGTCGACCTGCCCTTCCTGGCCCGCCTCGT
>JAATFE010000475.1 GCA_015655365.1 Terriglobales bacterium | reverse complement strand
GGCCCGCAAATCGTGACCCGCCGCGGTGTAGAAACTGCCGTGCTGGTTCCCATCGACGAGTGGAAACGCTTGAAATCCGAGTCCCGGCCATCTCTGAAAGACATCTTGCTCGATCCAGGCGGACCCCGGTTCGAGGACATTGTGCCTCCCCGTGGGGAGCAAGCCAGCCGTCCTCCGGTTGAGTTCGAGTAAGGCGCATGTACCTGCTCGACACCAACATTATTTCTGAGACGCGCAAGCCGCGTCCTCACCCCGCCATTCTCGCGTGGATTGGTTCGGTCGACAAGAACGACATGTTTCTTGCCGCAGTTACCCTCGGGGAATTGCAAAAAGGGGTCGAATTGACTCGGCGGCAGAACCAGCAAAAGGCTCTTGAGATTGGCGAGTGGATCGACCGTCTTGCGGCCGTTTATGAGATATTGCCCGCCGGCGACCTGATCTTCAGGGAGTGGGCTCGGATGTTGAGGGGCCGGACCGAGCCCAAGTGGGAGGATGCTCTGATCGCCGCCACTGCGCGCGTTCACCGCCTTATTGTCGTCACTCGCAACGTAAGGGATTTCCAGGCTTTCGACGTGAAAGTCCTCAATCCTTTCCCAGCCGACCAAGGAGAACAGGTTTGACGGAAGCAAGCACGCGGCCTCGCATTGGAGTCCTGGCAATTCAAGGCGACTACGCCGCTCACGCGGAGGCTCTCGCGGCACACGGCGCCGAGCCGGTCGAGGTACGCAAGCCGGAAGAGCTGGCCGGCCTGGACGGGTTGATTCTGCCGGGCGGCGAATCGACCACCATGCTCAAATTCCTGGCCAAACACCACTTTTTCGAGGCACTGAAGGAGTATTGCAACCATCATCCTGTTTTCGGCACGTGTGCCGGAGCCATTCTGCTGGCCCGAGAGGTACGCAACCCAGCGCAGCTCAGCCTGGGCGTGTTGGACGCCGTAGTGGAGCGCAACGCCTATGGGCGGCAGATCGACTCAGCCATTCTGACAGCGCCAACCGAACTTGCCGGAGGTCCGCTGGAGATGGTTTTCATTCGCGCTCCGCGCATCGTCGAGGTCGGCGCTGAAGTCCGGGTGCTCGCCCAGCGCGACGGCTTCCCTGTTCTGGTGCGTCAGGGAAATGTGATGGCCGCAACCTTCCATCCCGAACTTTCCGCCGACCGGCGCGTCCATCGGCTGTTTGTCGAACTGGTTACTGCCGCGGCTTCAAAACCACATCTCGAACATTGAAGTTTGTGCACGGTCTTGCGCCATCCAAGACCACCCCGTCGATTTCGGATGCGTCCAAGCCAAAGTGAGAGTAATCTCATCTCCACAGAGGCTCGCCATGCCTTCGACCTTTACACGCACCCCAGCGGAAACGGAACGGAGAGATCCGGGCATTGGCGGCAAACCGCCTGTGGACCGGCGCCACACCGGCGGAGGCGGCGGTGGAGGCGGCGGCGACGAGCCGAACCGGGAGCGGCGCGGCCCACGCGATCTGCTCAACCGCATCCGAATCTTTGTTTTCTCCGCCCTGGCCGGCGATTTGATGTTCTTTGCCGTGCTGGTGGCGCTGTTTTATGCGCGCCAGGCAGGCCTGCGCATGGACCCGCGCTCCCACGAGTTTATCGGCGACTGGCGTCCGATTCTGCTGCCCCGCATCCTCTACCTGAACACAGGACTGCTGCTGCTTAGCAGCCTGACCATGGAGCGGGCACGGCGTCACATTTTTCGCGAAATCGATGTGCTGGAGGAGTGGCTGGGACTGGGCCAGCCAGCGCTTCGCCGCACCCTGCCGTGGGTGGGCGCTACTCTTTTGTTGGGTATCATGTTTCTAATTGGCCAGGTTGTGGCCTGGAAGCAATTGACGGCGCAGGGCTTTGCCTTCGATCGCTGGTCGACTCCGACAAGTTACTTCTTCTATATCATCACCGGCCTACATGCCGCCCACCTGCTGGCCGGCGTGGCCGCTCTGGCCCTCTGCCTGACCACCCTGGGCTGGCTCAAGCGCGTGGAATACCGCCAGATCGCCGTGGATGCGACGGCCTGGTATTGGCACACTATGAGCCTGGCTTGGATTTTGCTGCTGGCGGTGCTGGCCACTGGCCAGTAGAAAACGCTCTTCGCCAAAACGCTCTGCGAGCTACTGTGAGTCGGCAACCCGATCTGGCTGCGGGCTTTCCGGCCGATTGCTTTGCGCCGGGGCGGCTGCGGGCAGGATTTGCACCAACGGAGGAGCGGCAGGCTCGACCACGCCCATTGCGGCTTCATGCTGGCGGCGGGCAGCCGCATCCAAGTC
>JAATFE010000276.1 GCA_015655365.1 Terriglobales bacterium | reverse complement strand
GCCACGAGATGTTTTTCTGGGGCGACATCGTTCATTCAGCGGAGGTTCAGTTCGAGCATCCCGAGGTCATGGTGCTGTATGACATAAGCCCGGACGAAGCTGTTGTAGCGCGCGTGCGGGAGTTCGAGTTCACTGCCGACCGGGGAATTCTTGTGGCCTCGGATCACATTTCTTTTCCAGGGCTCGGGCATGTTCGCGAGATCGGCCCCGGCTATCGATGGGTGCCCATACCGTACCGCGCCACGGTCAGCGAGTTATGCCCGAGTTAGGGCCTGCCTGATTGGAGGATGGGGAGGCCACTGGGGAGAAAATCCGATTGATATGGAATTCGATCAGGCGGTTTCGCTTCCTCCCCGCTTGAGTGCAGCCAGACCAGCCGTGGTGCGCGACGTCAATTCCTCGAATGCCCGCGTGCATACCTCCGCCTCCAGAGCCTGCTTGTTCGGGAAAAATGCGTAGAGACTGGGCTGCGAAACCCCGACAGCGGCGGCGATCTGTCGGGTGGTAACTGCCTGCATCCCATGTCTGAGACTGGGAAAGGAGAAGCTTAATCGCAGATGCGGGTTCACTGGCTCGGCGGTTTTTTTCACGGCCAGCGACGCCAACATAACAGCGCTCTGATGCTCCTGCGTCACTCGCCTACACCGAGGTATGACGGTGTCAGTCTGTGCCGGTCGTAGGGGAGCCGTCTCCATTCTATCGATGCACCCGCTTCCCGCGGCTCTATGGCAGAAGCGATCAGACCCCGTCAATGCTCTCTGCTTTGCACTGACTGCAGGTGCAGCGCCCACGGAGGCGCTGCTCGACAAGTTCCTCGATGCTGAGCACGGCCATGTGATGGCGGTCGGCGAATTGACGAACCTGCTCTCCTTTCGCCATCGTGCCATCCGGGTTTGTCAGTTCGCACAATAGTGCCGCTGGCCTGAGTCCAGCCATGATCGCCAGATCGACGGAACCCTCTGTATGGCCTCCACGACCCAGCACACCGTCGTGTGCGGCTCGTAGCGGAAAAACGTGGCCGGGACGCACAATATCCTGAGGGCGCGCGTGCTCGGCGATGGCGGCTTGAATCGTCGCGACTCGATCCTGCGCCGAAACTCCTGTGGTGATTCCTTCGCGAGCGTCGATCGTGACCGTAAATGCGGTCTGAAACCGGCTCTCGTTGTGAGATACCATCATCGGCAAATCGAGCCGGTTAGCAACTTCATCGGTAAGACAGAGGCAGACAATGCCGCTGCACTCCCGGATGAGCATGGCCATCGTAGGTACGGAGATTTTCTCGGCGGCGATGATCAGGTCCGCCTCGTTCTCGCGGTCGAAGTCATCCACGAGAACGACCGGGTGGCCGCGGCGCATGTCGATCAAAGCCTGATTGAACCGGGGTTCAAAAGGAAGAGTTGTGAAATGGGGTACAATCGGAATGCTTAACACGTCGGACATCGAAAGCGCTCCTCGCAGGTTGGTCGGCGAAAAACGCTTCAGGACGTAATCATGCGCCAAGCATGAGAACTCGGCCGCTGGCCTTGAGCCGTTGGTCGGTTGGCACATCTTCTTTCATCCGGACTGTTACCGTCGGCCCTGGAATCTCACCAGATCTGCTGACCCTGCATCATTACAGGCGCTCGCGGGCTTTCACCGCCGGTGGGGAATTACACCCCGCCCTGAAGACGTATGCCTTGTTTCGATTCAATTATACGCAGACCATCGATGTCCTGATTGGAGAGCGTCGCCGCCGGGCGTTTTTTTATTGCCCGCTACCGCTTCGCCATCCACAGCCGCCGCCCTTCGTCATTGCGTTCCCGCGCCCGCTTGGCCGGCTGGTGCAGGCTCCACTCCAAAGCCGCAAGAATCTTCCATACATGGCTGGCATGATAGTGAACACCCGTGGTCCGCTCGATGACCGCCGCCACGCGGGGCAATGTCCACAGATCGGTTACGAAACCATGGGCCTGCGCGCCTTGACGCAAAGCCTC
>JAATFE010000501.1 GCA_015655365.1 Terriglobales bacterium | reverse complement strand
GCCGTTCTTTACCACCAAGCCGCAAGGCTCGGGCACGGGGCTGGGCCTGGAGATTGTGCACCGCATCGTGACGCAGAAATTCGGCGGCACCATCGATGTCGAGTCCGCGCCGGGAAGAACGCGGTTCGTCGTGCGCCTGCCGATGAGCGGGCCTGTTGCAGCAGCAGCTGACTGAACGAGTCAAGGAACCTCCGATCAATTGTCCGGCCTCCGAACCACCTTCCCGCAGGGGCTAAAAGCCCATCTTCATTTTGTGCTATTACGGCACGACTAAAGTCGTGCCCTTTCAAAACGGCGGCTTATTCAGAGGTTCCTTAACGCTCCGGCGTTTCTTCCCGCTCCCACTTAAAACTTCCTAACTTCCGCACCATGCACTTATCCGCATAAGTGTTTTCCAACTTTATCTCTCCCTGCACAGCTTCGCAGTCAAGTTAACCCGCCGCACGCCGATGAAGCTAGTGGAGAGGCATGGATGAGCAATCGCACGGAACTGTTTGAAGTCGCGCTGGACAGCCTTCCCGAAGGCGTGGCGCTGTTGGACGCGGAGGGCGGGGTGGCGTTCTGGAGCCGGACGGCAGAGGCCATCACGGGCTTTGCCGCCGCGGACCTGCGCACGATTCCCGCGGAGTTGGCGCCGCTGCTGCTGGACGCGGCGCTGCCGGGGGAGATGGAGCAGCGGGGCGCGCTGCTTCCCTTGCGTCACAAGCTGGGCCACGAAGTGAAAGTGATTGCACGGATTCACCCGCTGCACGACAAGCTGGGCGGGTGGATTGGAACCGCCATCGGCTTTCATCCCGCCGAAAGCCTGGATGCCCTGCCGCACGGCGAGGTGGGCAAAGATGCCGAAGCCAGCCAGGCAGAATTGGGAGACCGGCTGGCGGTGGAGTTCGAGGACTTTGCGCGGGGCGGACTGCCCTTCGGCGTGCTGTGGATCGGCGTCGATCAGGCGCCGGGCTTGCGCAGGATGCACGGCGCGGGCGCCTGCGAGGCAATGCTCGAAAAGGTGGAGAACGCGCTGGCCAAGGGGCTGCGGCCGGGCGAAGAGGTAGGCCGCTGGGGCGACGGCCAGTTCCTGGTGGTCTCTCATGAGCGCACCACGGAGATGCTGACCGAACATGCGCAGGTGCTGGCCGGGCTGGCCCGGACCGCGGACTTTCGCTGGTGGGGCGACCGCATATCGCTCACCGTGAGCATCGGCGCGGCCCAGGCGCGACAGGACGAAGCGCTGGCGCAACTGCTGGAACGAGCGCAGCAGGCCATGGAATCGAGCATCCATGCGGGCGGCAACCAGATCGCGTCCGCGGCGAAGGGACAGATATGTTTGCCATCTTAGGTATCTTTATCGTCTTTGCGGCGGTGATCGGCGGCTTCCTGATGGAGAAGGGCAACATCGCGGTGCTGCTGCAGCCGGCCGAGTTGCTGATCATTGCCGGCGCGGCCATGGGCACGCTGCTGGTGGCCAATCCGACGCACACGCTCAAAGGGATCGTGGCGGGATTGACGGGCATTGTGAGCGGCTCCAAGTTCGGCAAGGAGCGCTACCTGAACACGCTGAAGATGATGTACCAGTTTCTGAACAAAGTGAGAAAAGAGGGGCTGCTCAGCGTGGAGCTGGATGTGGAGAAGCCCGGGGAGAGCGCCATTTTCAAGGAGTATCCCGCGTTTCTGGCCGACCATCATGCCCGGGACTTTGTGTGCGACACATTGCGCACGGCGATCACCGGGGGCGTGGAGCCGTTCGACATGGACCAGGTGATGGAACTCGATATGGAGGTGCATCATAGCGAGGCCATGCAGCCGGTGAATGCATTGACCACGATGGCGGACGCGCTGCCGGACCTGGGCATTGTGGCCGCAGTGCTGGGGGTGGTCATCACCATGGGCGCGCTGGGCGGGCCTCCGGAGGCCATCGGTCACAAGGTGGCGGCGGCGCTGGTGGGCACCTTTCTGGGCATTCTGCTCTGCTATGGCGTGGCCGGTCCGCTGAGTTCGAACATGGGCAAAACCGCCGACGAGCAGAACGATTATCTGCACATGCTGCGCGTGCTGATGCTCTCGTTTCTGAAGGGCGCTGCGCCGATGATCGCCATCGAGATGGGGCGGAGGGCGATTCCCGCCCATGTGCGGCCCAGCTTCGACGAGATGGAGAAGCGCTGCAAGGACCACGGAGGCATTGCGAAAGCGGTTGCGGCGTAAGGACCAGCTCTGGACAGAGGAACGAGGGCGTCATGACGACAAAGGTGCAACCCATCATCGTGATCAAGAGGAACGGCGGCTACGCCGGCCACCACGGCGGCGCATGGAAGGTAGCCTACGCCGACTTTGTTACCGCCATGATGGCGTTGTTTATCGTGCTGTGGCTGATGAGTTCCAGCGACCAGGTGAAAAAGGCCGTGGCCGGCTACTTCAACGATCCCATGGGCACCGGCAAGCTGTTGGGCACCACGATGAGCGGAACCGGCGCCGTGACCGCCGCGGCCGACGATGCCATGCAAAAGCTGAAAGACAAGCTGGAGCAGGAGATCAAGGCGCAGAAGGAACTGGAGAAACTTTCCAAGCAGATCCAGATAACGGTGACCAGCGAGGGGCTGCGCGTGGAGTTGCTGGAGGACAGGAACGGCACCTTCTACCAGAGCGGCAGCGCGGCGCTGAGCCCGAACGGACAGAAGCTGCTGTCGCTGCTGGCAGCGGAGTTGAAGACGCTGCCCAATGCCCTGCTGATCGAAGGCCACACCGACGCCACGCCCTACTCGACCGATGCCAATTACGGCAACTGGGAGCTCTCCGCAGACCGCGCCAACTCCGCGCGGCGGCTGCTGCAACAGGACGGAGTGCGCGCCAACCAGGTGACCCAGGTGCGCGGTTACGCCGACCAGCTTCTGCGCGTGCAAGAGAATCCTTACGACGCCTCGAACCGCAGGGTCTCGATTCTGGTGAAGAACGTCGATACGCCGACGCCGAATCTCTCCGCGGGCAAGGTGGTGAGCGGGCAGACTGGCGCGGCAGT
>JAATFE010000120.1 GCA_015655365.1 Terriglobales bacterium | reverse complement strand
TGGCATCCTCAAAAGGCATGAATGGCCTCACGTACGGCCCGCGCATGCACTGCCTCTTTCATCGATTGAGCCGGAGAAAGATCGACCCTGACGCCGAGCAGGTCGCTCAACCGGTTCTCGAGGTGCGCCATGCCAACCAGGATTAGACGCTTGGAGTGATCGAGGTAAGCCATGAGATCCACATCCGACTGAGCCAATTCCTCGCCGCGCGCCACCGAGCCAAACAGGTACAGATGGAGGATGCCAGCAGCCTTCAATTCCGGCTCGTGCCGACGCAGCGTCTCGATGACCGATCCCTTGTTCATAGTGGAACTCTGCCGCAATCGGCAGTCCGATTCAATAGGGTTGTTCTGCAGTAATGATCGGAGGCTCCTTTACTGCGGCGTGTTCTCTATTCGCTTGACTGGCCGCAGCCGGAGCGTGCAGATAACGGCCGGCGAAGGTCTGAGCGGCCCAAAAATATCGATTGAGAGCGGGTTTGAGCAAGGGCCATGGTTGATCGGACGGCTCGCGAGCGGGCTGGTTGAGAGTTGTGGTTTCCCACCCTGACGACAAAAGCAAAAACGTCGCAAGGATGGGGCACTTGGCGTTTGTGGCAGAGGGAGGAACAACGCCTCGTCCGCGGGAAGCGAAAGTACTCAAGTTGGGCCGGATTGCGCCGATGAACTGGGCGAACCGCGCAAAAGAGGGCTTCCGGTTATGGCTTGGGGCAAGAATCCTCCCATATCGCGCAAGTTCATTTACGATTTCGGCATCGTTTGCGGTCTTTGCATCGCGCTGGGGAGCTATACCCTCGTCACGTTTCGCGGCATTTCAGCCAAAAACCTGGTAGAAGATGACGATAACCATCGACGCGATCAGCCACATGCCGGCAAGAGGCAGCCTGTTTTCAAGGCTGGACTGCGACCGGCGCAGATATAGTGTGCGGTGAGTTTTTTCGAGATGGCGGCGGCCAGGCCCCCCAGATCCGCCTCCCCAGCGGCGTAGGGCCGTCGCTGGGGAACCTGGTCCGCCGCCTGCCTATGCCGGCCGGGTTCTGCCAACTGCAATCGGGCGGGCAGCCTCATTTTCCGGAATTCACATAACTCGTGTGGTTCGAACCGCTGTGCGCTATGCTAGCCTCCGAGTGAGGACCCTCGCCGCAGCCCGCTCGCGGGCGCCTCGGTCCGGGGTCGAAAATTGCCTCTGGGGAGAGACTCTCGCATGAGCGCCGTCAAGTATGACCTGATCGTGATTGGTTCCGGACCGTCCGGGCAGCGAGCTGCTGTGGCTGCTTCCAAAATGAAGAAACGGGTGGCTGTTGTGGAGGCCCGTTCGGTGGTGGGCGGGGTGTGTGTCAACACCGGCACCATTCCATCCAAAACCATGCGCGAGGCCGTGCTGCACCTGTCCGGGTACAACTACCGGTCGATATACGGCATGGGCTACCGGGTCAAGGACAAGATCACGATGGCCGATCTGGCCTTCAGGGTCCAGGCGGTGATCCGGTCGGAAGTGGACGTGACCGAGGCGCAACTTTCGCGCAACGGCATCGACGTGGTCCACGGCATCGCCCGCTTCGTCGGTCCTCACGAGATACGCGTAGAAGGCCCGCAGACCGACACGACGCTGGAGGCCGACCGGATCATTCTGGCGGTGGGCACGCGGCCAGCGACCGCGGCTAAGGTGCCGGTCAACGGCCGATCCATCGTCAACAGCGACCAGATTCTGGACCTGGAGGCGCTGCCCCGATCGCTGATCGTGGTCGGCGGCGGCGTCATCGGCGTGGAATACGCCTGCATGTTTGCCGTGTTGGGCGTGCGGGTAACCCTGATCGAGAAGCGCGACCGGCTGCTCGAATTCGCCGACCGGGAGATTATCGAGGCGCTCAGCTATCACCTGCGCGACATGCGCATGATTCTGCGTCTGGGCGAGGAAGTGGAAAGCGTAGAGGAGCTGTATCTGGGCACCGTGGTGGCCAATTTGGCGAGCAACAAGCGGGTCTCCGGCGACGCGCTGCTGTTTGCCGTGGGACGCCAGGGCAATGTGGACGACCTGAACCTGGCAGCCGCCGGCCTGGAAAGCGATAGCCGGGGGCGCATCACCGTGGATGAGCACTTCCGGACCAAGGTCGAGCATATTTTCGCGGTAGGCGATGTGGTGGGCTTTCCTTCGCTGGCCTCGGTCTCGATGGAGCAGGGTCGCATTGCCGCAGCACGCGCCTTCGACGACCACTCGGCCACGTCCAATCCCAACTTTTATCCTTACGGCATCTATACCATCCCGGAGATCAGCTTCATCGGCAAGACCGAGGAGCAACTAACCGCCGAGGACGTGCCCTACGAAGTGGGTTTGGCCTACTATCGCGAGACGGCGCGCGGGCAGATTCGCGGGGATACGACGGGCCGGCTGAAGCTGATTTTCCATCGCGACACGCTGAAGGTGCTGGGCATCCACATCATCGGCGAGGAAGCCAGCGAGCTAATTCACATTGGACAGGCGGTGATGGTTCTGGGCGGCACAATGCAATACTTCATCGACAACGTCTTCAACTATCCCACGCTGGCGGAGTGCTACAAGGTGGCGGCATTCAACGGGCTGGGGCGGTTGCACCGGTACCAGGCGGAGTAGGACGCCGCCGCCCTACATGTTGCCTTGGCCGGAACGCATGGACTCGTTGAACTGCGGCTTGGTGAAGTTGAGGGCCGCGTCGAGAGTGGCCTGGTAGGCCGGGGCGCGGGAAAGCAACTGCGGGGTGGCCACGGCAAACTCGCCGTCGAGGGCCAGGAGGCCTTCGGCAGCCTCATTTTGGGCCATGCGCAGAAGACCGGCTTCGGTGGTGTTGAGGTACTGCGCGTCGCGCGGATCGGCGATCCAAACCGGCTGGCCCTCGCCGAGGACGCCGGAGAGCCAGTAGACCTTGCGCAGCAGGTACTCGAAGCGCTCCTGATCGGTGGTCTCGGTGAAGAGGAACTTCTTTTGCCAGCGGCTGTAGTAGCGCGTGGTGACCGGGACGGGCTGGCGATTGCCGCTCTTGATGAACTCCAATTGACCCATGTCGACGGTTTTGCGGACCGCGTTGAAGACGAAGGTTTCGGCGTAGGGCTGCTCCATGGCCGGGACGATTTCCGCAAAGGTGGTGGTGACCGAGGCGGCGATTTTGGCGTGGAGGCCGTGAGGCGCGCCGTCGGCCAGATCGACCTGGCCGTGGACGACGTGGGTGTCCGCGCCGGAGACAGAGCGGTGAAAAGGCCACTCGAACTGGCCGAAGGAAACGGGCAAACCGCCCAGGGTGACATAGCAGTCGGGACGGGGATTGCGCATCCGCTTAGCTTCCTCGGCGAGGTGGGCGGCCATCTCGGGGAGCAGCTCGGGCTTGTCGAAGTCGAAGGACTGGCTGAGCTCGAGGCGAATGGCACGGCCGTCGGCGGTGGGCAAGCCGAATAGAAAGACGGAGGTAGGGCGGTTTTGGCAATCGCTGCCGGTGGAGGCGGAGAGCAGGACGAGACCGGCCTGGGAGGCAGCGGCTTCCAGCGCGGTGACCAAAGAGAGCTTCAGATCATGAGTCATGGAGGGGAATCCTGTGTCAGAGATCAGTGCTGTACCTATTCTAAAAGAAGATGCGGCGGGACGCCCCATTTACAATTGGTGAGTGCAACCCGAACAGACCTCTCCGATCATTGTTGCCGAAAACCTGACCAAGGTTTATGCGGCTGGCCGCATCCAGGTGTCCGCCGTGCGGGACGTTTCGCTTGCCGTTCAACGCGGGGAGTTTGTGGCCATTGTGGGTCCCTCGGGCTCGGGCAAGTCCACACTTTTTTACCTGCTTGGCGGGCTGACGCAGGCCACGCATGGGCGAGTGGTGATTGACGGCGTGGATTTTGCCACACTGAACGACTCGCAGCGGACGCGGCTGCGCAAAAATCGCATCGGCTTCGTCTTCCAGAAATTCAACCTGCTGCCGACGCTCTCGGCGATGGGGAATATCGAGATTGCGTACGATGTGAGCGGCAACAAGACGCCGCTGGACCGCGTGTACCTGGACCACCTGAGCGACCTTCTGTCGATCAAGGGACGGCTGGAGCATCGGCCTTCCGAATTGAGCGGCGGCGAGCAGCAGCGGGTGGCGATTGCGCGGGCGCTGATTACGCGGCCGGCGATTGTGCTGGCGGACGAGCCCACGGGCAACTTGGACACCAAGAACTCCGATGCCGTGCTGCAGATGCTGTTGCGGTCGAACCAGGAGCTGGGTCAGACCACGCTGATGATTACGCACAATCCCGAAGCAGCGTCGATTGCCAGCCGTATCTTGTACATGCGGGACGGGGAGATTGTGCGCGAAGAAAAGGGCGCAGGAGCCGCGAAAAGGACTCCGGAAACGACGATGACGCCGACGTCGGTTTGACCTGATTTCCGTCGACCGGTATACTCATTTTTGTACGCGGGAGTAGCTCAGTGGTAGAGCATCGCCTTGCCAAGGCGAGGGTCGCGAGTTCAAATCTCGTCTCCCGCTCCAATCCGTCTTCCGGCGCCAGCCGGGTTGGCTAAGATGGTTTGGAGCGATCCGCATTTACTTAGAAGACGGCCCTGCCAAGGCGCGGTACCCAAGTGGTAAGGGAGAGGTCTGCAAAACCTTTATGCGCCGGTTCGATCCCGGCCCGCGCCTCCAATCTTTTCAATCAGATAGAAACTGGGTGAAATTTGCTGGGCCCTCCAGCGGGCCCAGATAAGGCGAATTCCCGGCATAAACCTCCTTATACTTCCACCGGATTGACCGGAAACTCTGCAGGAATCCTGTAGCCAAGCTTGCCGCTGATCAAGTCGGCGGCTTTGTCCGCATTTTCGTCGAGTACATCGTCGAGTACATGAGCATAGTGCCTCATCACGATGTCCGGGCGTGAGTGCCCCAGCCGCTGCTGCACGACCTTGGGGTCCACTCTATTCCCGATCATCTCGCTTGATCCCCAGTGCCGGAGAAGCCGCCAGGTGATGTGCGGCAACCCGAACCTGTCCGCAACCGGCTGAATATGCCGGGCGAGGATATGCTCGTGCCACATTGGACCCGGCTTCAGCTTCGCTCCGCCCTTCTTGATGCGGTTGGGGAACATCCAGTCATCATCCTTCGCATTCACGCGCCGCTTGAGAGAAAGCAGACGTTCTATGTCTGTCTCGCTCAGGCGAACGACACGATGCCCCTCCTGGTACTTCGGCGTGTGGAACTTGCCCTTGTTCATGGCGCGTATGATCCACAAATTCCTCTCCCCAGGCTCGAGATCATGCCATTTGAACGCCAGCTCCTCTGGACGGATCGAGCTTACAGAGACCAGATAGACCATCGTGCTGTAGGGCTCTGCAAGCGCCTCGATAAGCCGGAGCAGCTGACCGCCGGTCGGGAGCTTGACTTTCTCCTTGACCCCTTTCGGCGGAAGATCCGCGCCTGACGCAGGATTCACTGTGATGTATCCGTGTTTGATCGCAGACTCGAAGATCGAACTCAAACCCCACTTCAAGTTCGTCAGGGTTTGGTGGGCCTTTCCTTCGAGCCTCTTCTGGTTGATGAAGATCTGCACGTCCTCGGCAGAGATGTCGGACAGCTCCTGGTCACCGAACTCAGGAAGGTAGTGCGCGCGGATATTGGTCTCATAGCCGTGCACCGTCGTAGCCTTCTGGTTCGCCAACTTGAGCGTTCGGTATTTTTCAATGAACCCGCTAAACGACATCATTTTCTTCGGTTTGTGTTTGACTTCGTTGATGGGGTTGAGAATCACAGCCAGTTTCTGGCGGGCGACCTTCTCGTTAGGAATCTCTTCGAGGAAGCCAAGTCTGACAGCCACGCGCTTGTGCGCTGTCCTCCCAGCTTCATCGACGATGTCCTCCCAATAGCGTGCCTGCCAATATGCTGGACCACGATCCGTACGTAACCGGACTGTGCCGGCCTGAAATCGCTTACGAGCCAATTTGAGTCTCCTCTTTCGGTTGGCCCGCACAATTCCGTCGAATGAACTAAGGCTAGCACTTGGGCTGTGCCTTTCGCGACTACGGATTATAGATGGAAATTTTGTCCGGATCGAAGCGAATCGCCCGCTCTCCGAGCCGGACCACGGGCAGCGGATGCTTCGCCCCTTCCATCGTGTGCTGATAGACAAAGGACTTTGAAAGCCCGAACAGGCTGCAGATCTCTCGCGCTGTCAGCAGCTTCTTCGGCCCGGATGGCATTCCGTTAGAGCTTTGAGATTCGACATTCATCGCATTCCTCCGTGCTTTGCGCTGGCAAAGCGGAGGAAGCATCGAACGGTTTCAAAACTCGCTCAAGTTGCGGACACTTGCCCGTCCCTGGGAGATTTTCTGACGATAAATCCAGCCTTTCGAAGCCACCGGGACAGCCTTCATCCTTTCTTTTCTTTCCTATCGCCAAATCACCTATTTGCAAGGAGTTACAGGTGAATTTGACCGA
>JAATFE010000043.1 GCA_015655365.1 Terriglobales bacterium | reverse complement strand
GAGGCGATTGCTTCGGGCATCGAGCACATCATCATCGTGACCGGCCGCGGCAAGGGCGCGATGGAAGACCACTTCGACCACAGCTTCGAACTGGACGCGACTCTGGAACGGCGCGGCAAGAGCGAGCTTCTGGCCGTGTCGCGCGGCGTCTCCGCTTTGGCGCGGATCAGCTATGTGCGCCAGAAGGAGCCGCTGGGCCTGGGCCATGCCGTGCTTTGCGCTAAGGACCTGGTGGGCGACGAGCCTTTTGCCGTCATGCTGCCCGACGATGTGATCGCGGCCGCCGTGCCGTGCCTCAAGCAGATGATCGATGTCTTTGACGAAAAGGGCGGCTCGGTGCTGGCCACGCAGACCATCGAAGGGCCGGCGATCAGCTCCTACGGCGTGCTGGCCGGCTCGCAGGACCCCAACAATCCGCGCATCTATAATTGCACCGGCATGGTAGAGAAGCCCAAGTTCGAGGATGCGCCCTCCAAGCAGGCCATCATTGGCCGCTATGTGCTCACGTCGCGCATCTTCGAGCTGCTGGAGCAGACCATGCCCGGCGCAGGCGGCGAAATCCAACTCACCGACGGCATTCTTGCTCTGCTCAAGGAAGAGAAAGTCTTCGGCTACACCTTTGAGGGCAAGCGCTACGACGCGGGCGACAAGTTCGGCATGTTGCAGGCTACCGTCGAGTTTGCCCTCAACCGCCCCGACCTGGGACCGAAGTTCCGCGAGTATCTGAAGGGGCTGGCGCTCTAGGCGGAGTTAGCGTTGTTGGCGGAGTTCGCGGAGCTAGCTTTTCGTGCTAACTCCGTAAGCTCCGCTAACAAGCCGCGAAGCGGCGGCTAACCCCGCTCCCCTACGCCTTCCACTTGATATTGCATCCGATCGAGGGCCGCTGGTCGGTGGGCACGGACTTGCCGGCCAGAACCTCGTCAATCGCTGTGCGCAGGTCTTCGCCGCTGACCGCAATTCCGTTGCCGGGGCGGCTCGAATCGAACTGGCCGCGATAGACCAAATGAAATTCGCTGTCGAAGAGAAAGAAATCCGGCGTGCAGGCAGCTTTGTAAGCATGAGCCACAGCCTGCGTTTCGTCGTATAGATACGGAAAAACAAAGCCGTACGTCTGCGCCTGTTTCTTGAGTCCGGCCGGATCGTCGTCGGGATGGGTGACCGCATCGTTGCTGCTTATGGCCACAATGCTCACGCTCTTGCCCGCGTAGTCCTTGCCCAGCGCCGCCAGGCCCTCCTGGATGTGCTTCACATAAGGACAGTGAGCGCAGATAAACATGACAAGCAGCGCTTTCTTCCCGCGCGCATCGTCGCGACGAACGATCTTGCCCGTAACCACGTCGGTCAGTGCAAAGCCCGGAGCCGTGGTGCCCAGTTTCAGCATGGTGGATTCAGTAAGTGCCATCGTTGCCCTCCTGCAATACCTCTTGCTATCGTGCAAACTCCACTAACATCGCAAACTCCGCTAGGTCTTTGACCAATTAATTTTGTACCTTGGGTTCGTGCTCTCCCAGGTCTCAAAAGCGAGACCTCCACCCCACGGACGAAAACCTATCCGTGGGGACCCCAGACCTGGGGCGCCCAAGCTGGTATAACTTCAAGCGGTCAGATACCTAGCCCCGCTAACTCCGCTTCGTTCCCTAAAAAAGTCCCGCTTGCCGCCCCGGCATGGCGATCCCAAAATGCTCGTAGGCGAGGCGCGTCGCCACGCGTCCGCGCGGGGTACGGTCCAAAAATCCGATCTGGATGAGGAACGGCTCGTAGACTTCTTCCAGCGCGTCCTCCTCCTCGGCCAGGGTGGCGGCCAGCGTGCTCAGGCCAACGGGTCCGCCGTCGTATTTCTCCATAATGGCCAGCAACAGCTTGCGGTCGATCTCGTCGAAGCCGTGCGCGTCCACTTCCAGCAGGGTGAGGGCGGCGTTGGCCGTGGGCCGGTCGATCTCGCCGTTGCCGCGCACCTGGGCGTAGTCGCGCACCCGGCGCAGCAAGCGGTTGGCGATGCGCGGTGTGCCGCGGGAGCGCAAGGCGATCTCCGACGCGCCGTCCTGGTCGATGGGGATCTGCATCACCTCGGCGGAGCGCGTGACGATGAAGCGAAGCTCCTCCTCCGTATAAAACTCCAGACGCAGCAAAATGCCGAAGCGCGACCGCAAGGGCGAAGAGAGCAAGCCGGGCCGGGTGGTGGCGCCGATGAAGGTGAAAGGCCGGATCTCCATCACGTGGGTCCGTGCCGCCGGCCCCTGGCCAATGATGATGTCGAGCTTGTAGTCCTCGAGCGCGGTGTAGAGCTTTTCCTCCAGCACCGGCTGCATCCTGTGGATTTCATCGAGGAAAAGCACCTGCCGCTCGCGCAGATTGGTGAGGATGGCGGTCAGGTCGCCTTGAATCTGTAGGGCCGGCCCAGAGGTCTGTTGGAAGCCCACGTCGAGCTCGTTGGCAATGATGGTGGCCAGCGTGGTTTTGCCCAGTCCCGGAGGCCCGAACAGGAGCACGTGGTCCAGCGCCTCGCCGCGGGATTTGGCCGCCTCCAGAGCGATGGCGAGCTGCTCCTTGGCCTTGGACTGGCCGATGAACTCGCCCAGCAAGCGGGGGCGCAGTTTGAGCTCGAAACCCTGTTCTTCTTCAGCGCGCGAGGCGCTGACCAGCCGATCCGGAGTGTTGTCGCGGGCAATAGCCATGCTGAAGGAAGTCTAAAGGGCCAGGGGGGCGGCTGCAACCCAAAGGACCGCGGCAGGCGCATTCCCGCGCGGGTCCTGGTCGCTCTTCAAAACATGGAAGAATGCGCTCTCCTAGGCCGGCACCCGCACCTCCGGCCAATACTTGAAGCCGCGGAAGGTCGCCTTTCCCGTCCCATAAGCGCACAGGGCGGGCCGCACATCCAGAAAACCGCCCAGCACGTTGTGGTTCATTCCGGCAATCTCCGCCGACTCTTCCGTGCGCCGCCAGGGCTGGCCCGGCAGACGGTAGTAGAAGTCGATCTCCTCCCGGTCGTTGACGATGCGCAGCGTGGCGCGGGTGGCGCCCTTTTCGCGGTGGCTGTGGGTGCTGCCGCTGGCCAGCCGGGCAGAGATGCCCTCCGGCGAGAGCAGAATGCTCGTGGAGTGCTCCGGGTTGTAGAAGAGCACAAGACCCGAGGTGCAGCCCGGTTCCACTTCCACATCGACTTCGACGGTGTACGAATGGCCGCCCACCGGGCTCGTCAGAACCGGCGTCTCGTTCAGCGACTTGCCGCGGGCCTGGAGCGTGAGCGCGCCCGTCCCGGTGGTGAAGCGCGTCGGGTCGTATTCCCGCCAGAACGCCCACTGCAAGCCGAGCTCGGGCTTGGTGAAGTCGTCCGAGGGGTCCGCAAAAGGCTGTTGATTTGCGCCGGGAACGGGCAACGGCAGGGCAGCGTCGGCGGTGAGGCCGGCGGGCACGCGGAACCAGCCGTCGACCGTCCACTCGATGGGCAGAAGCATCAGTTGGCGGCCCAGGGTGCGGTAGCCGTTTTCGTAAGCATGAACGGTCATGTACCACTTGCCGTCCGGCGTATCCACCAGGCGGCCGTGGCCCAGTGAGAGCCAGCGGTCGTCGCGCGAGCCGGTGTGGACCACGGGGTTGTAGGGCGAAAACTCCCAGGGCCCTTCGGCGTGGCGGCTGCGCGCGGAAACTACGGCATGGCTGGTGGCGGGTCCGGCCGTGCCGCCCTCGGCCACGTTGAGATAGAACCAGCCATTGTGTTCCAGAACTTTTGGCCCTTCCAGGCAGGTGCATTCCATGCGGATGTTGGCGGGCATGGGCCAGGCCTCGAACACCGTGCGCGGCGGCGTCTTCACCGCCAGCCCGTCGGCGGTGAGTTCGGCCACTTTGCCGCCTGCCATGTAGAGAAACCGCCGTCCGCCCTCGGCAATGTGCGCCGGGTCGATGGCTTTGATTCCGAGCTCAATGGGTTCGCTCCACGGGCCTTCGGGCTTTTCGGCGTGGACCACTTGCAACTGTCCGCCGGCCGGGAAGTAGATGTAGAAATGGCCCTGGTACTCGCACAGATAGGGCGCCCAGACGATGCCGTAGTAGCGGCGCAGGGCGGCGGCTACGGGAGTCCAGTTGACTAGATCGCGCGAGTGCCAGACGAGCAGCCCCGGCGCGTAGTCGAAGCTGGAGTGCGTGAGGTAGAAGCCGTTGCCCACGCGGATGGGGCTGGGGTCGGGATGGTCGCCGCCAAGCAGGGGATTGCGATAGGTGCCGGCCGATTGCGCCAGGGCGAAGCGGGTTGAGGGCAGAAGAGCCAAAGCGGCGGCGGCAGCGGCGGTGTTCCAGACAAAACGGCGGCGGGTTAGCATGGCGGAGCCAGTTTACCGGCGGGCGGATGGAGGCGTAAAGCCAGCAAGTCGGCAAGTCGGCGATTCATCGCACAGCGGTTGCGAACGGGTTTTGGCGCGAATGCAAGGGAGGGCGTTTAAACTGATTGGGTCCTCCAGATTATGACCACCCACCGGTTTGCCCGTCTCCGCCGCTTCCGCTTCAACCTGCCGCAGCGCATTGCCGCGGGGTTGCTGCTGTTGTTTCTGGCGCAGGGATTGTGGCTCACCAGCCGCCAAACGCTGACCGATCGCGATTACCAATACGCGCGCTGCGGGCGGGAAACATGGGAACGGCCTTCGCCCCTGGCCGGCTACTTCACCACCTGCGGCAATATTCACGATGGCATTCTGGGCTACCGGCTGGCCGGATTGCCGCTGACTCTGAACCTGCTGCTGGAGCGCGGGCTGGACCAGTTCCGCAAGCCCGAGGATCGCGTCTTCCAGGTCGGCGGCGAAATCAGTGCATGGGAGCTGCGCCACCAACTCACCCACATCCTGCTCCTGTTGCGCCTGCCCTTCCTGCTGGCCGGGGTCGTGCTGGGCGGTGGCCTGTGGTGGGTGACGCGGCGGCTCTACGGCAACCTGGGCGGCTACACGGCGCTGACGCTCTACTGCTTTTCTCCCGCCGTGCTCAAGGCCTGCGTAGCGCCGAATGCCGAAATCCTGGCGGCTCTCGGCGTTTATGGCGGCGTCTACACCTGCATCGGCGTGGCCCATGCCATGCAAGGCCCCAGGCGCAAGTGGCGTCCGCGCATCGTGCTGCTGACGGTGCTCTTTGCCGTGGCGGCGGCCTCGCACATTGCAGCTTTGCCGGTGGTGGCGCTG
>JAATFE010000173.1 GCA_015655365.1 Terriglobales bacterium | reverse complement strand
TGGTTGCCGTGCTTCTGGGCCTGCGCGCCGCCGGGTCCGGTTTGGGCTGGGGATTCCAGTTCCAGTCGCCGGTCTTCCTGGCATTGATGGCCAGCCTGCTCTTCTTTCTCGGCCTCTCGTTGGCCGGTCAGTTCGAAATCGGCCTCACCCTCACCAGTGCCGGCGGTTCGCTGGCCCAGAAGCAGGGCTACACGGGCAGCTTCTTTACCGGAGTGCTGGCGGTGGTGGTGGCCACGCCTTGCACCGCTCCGTTCATGGGAGCGGCCATCGGCTACGCGCTCAGCGCGCCGCCCGCGGTCACCTTTGCCGTCTTCACGGCCCTGGCTCTGGGTCTTGCCGCCCCTTATGTGGCCCTCACCCTCCAACCCGCCTGGACGCGTCTCCTGCCCCGTCCCGGAGCCTGGATGGAAGTCCTGCGCCAAGCCGTTTCCGTGCCCATCTTCGCCACCGTTATCTGGCTGGCCTGGGTGCTGGCTCAAGCTTACGGCGCCGGCATTCTTGCCGCGCTATTGGCAAGCTTCCTGCTGCTGGCCATCGCTGGCTGGTTCCTGGGCCGCTGGCCGGCCCGCCGCTGGGCCACAATCGTTGCCGCTCTCATCCTGCTTGCGGTGGTGGGGCTGGCCGTCTCCAGCCAGAAGATTGCTGCCAGTGAAAAACCGACAGCCGGCACATCCGCCGCGCAGCTCTCCGCCGCTGCCTGGGAGCCTTGGTCTGCCGAGGCCGTCGCGCGCTACCAGGCGCAAGGCCGTCCGGTCTTTGTGGACTTTACCGCCGGTTGGTGCCTGAGCTGCCAGGTCAACGAGCGGGTGGCTCTCGGTCAGCCCTCGGTGCAGCAGGCTTTTCAGACCGGCAACGTAGCCCTGCTCCGTGCCGACTGGACCCGCCACGATCAGGCCATCACCGATGCCTTAACCGGCCTCGGCCGCAGCGGCGTTCCAGCGTATGCGCTCTACGCCCCCGGCCAAAGCCAGCCGGAAATGCTCCCCGAGGTCCTCACCCCCGGAATCGTGACCGACGCCCTCGCCAAGCTGCCCAAGACGGCTCATTGAGCTTCCGTGTTTCCCAGGTCCCCGAATCGAGACCTGGGAAACACGGCCTGATTCAATATCTCAGTGCGCGAAAGCTTCCTTTGCGCCTTTCTCCATCTCCGCTTGAGACGGCTGGGCAATGGCCTGGCTGATCGACCAGTAGTGGCCGAAGGGGTCGCTTACCTGCCCGTAGCGTGCACCCCAGAACTGGTCTTTCAAAGGAAATTTCACCGTGGCGCCGGCGTCCAGAGCCTTGGCCCAGGCCGCATCGGCGTCCGGCACTTCCAGATGGAAGGTCACCGGGCTGCCGCCCAGCGCCTCGGGCGTCTCGCTTTTGCATCCCATGGAATCGGAGAAGTCGTCGTTCAGCATCAGCACGCCGCCGTTGATATTCAGCGAGGCATGCATGATTTTGTTGCTGTTGGGCTGCATGTGGCGGGCGGTTTCCACCGCGCCAAAGGCTGCTTTGTAAAAGTCGATCGCCGCGGCCGCATTGCTGACCACGATATGCGGAGTGAGAGTCGGATTTTGGCTCATCGTTAACCTCCAGATGTCGGATTGAGGGGAATGTGCGGGCACACTCTTCCGCCCCGCACGAGGCGAGCTTATCACGGTTCTTTTGCCGTTGGGTGAGCGGAATTTCAGGATTTCCGGGGAAGCAAACCGCTCAGCTTTCCCCGTGTTTCGCGGCCTTGATGCGGCGAATCTGCTCCATGCGCTGGGCCAGCAGCTTCTCCCGGCCTTCCTGGGTGGGCTTGTAGTAGCTGCGTCCCTTCAGTGAGTCCGGCAGGCAGTCCATATCGGCTACGCGGCCCTCTTCGTCGTGAGCATAGCGATAGTCCTTGCCGTAGTCCAACTCCTTCATCAGCCGGGTGGGCGCATTGCGCAGGTGCAGCGGCACTGGCTCCTGCCGGGTCTGCTCAATCTCCTGCTGCACCGCCCCGTAGGCCGTATAGACCGAGTTCGACTTGGGAGCCAGCGCCAGGTAAACCACTGCCTCGGCCAGCGCCAAATCTCCTTCCGGCGAGCCCAAAAACTCCATCGTCTGCTTGGCAGAGAGGCACAGGTTCATGGCCTCGGGAGCGGCCAGGCCAATGTCTTCCACGGCCATCCGCACCACCCGCCGCGCCAGATACATCGGGTCCTCGCCGGAGGCAAACATCCGCGCCAGCCAATAGAGCGCGGCGTCGGGATCGCTGTTTCTCACGCTCTTGTGCAGCGCCGAAATCAGGTTGTAGTGCTCCTCGCCCGACTTGTCGTACATCAGCACCCGCTGCTGCACAGCCTCGCCGGCCAGCGCCCGGTCAATGTGCCTGGCGCCCGCCTGCGCCAGTTGCGCGGCCACTTCCAGCGTGTTGTAGGCGTTGCGGCAGTCGCCGCTGGTGTAGCTGGCAATCATTTCCAGCGCGTCGTCGTCCGCGGTAATCTCCAGCCCGCCCAGGCCGCGTTCCTTGTCTTCCAGGGCCCGCCGGAGCAGACCGGCAATCTGCACCTCGCTCAGCGGTTGCAGCACGTAAACGCGGCAGCGCGAAAGCAGTGCGGAGATGATCTCGAACGAGGGATTCTCCGTGGTCGCGCCGATCAGCCGGATCGTACCCCGCTCCACGTAGGGCAAAAAGGCGTCCTGCTGTGCCTTGTTGAAGCGGTGAATTTCATCGACGAACAGGATCGTCCGCGAATGCATCTCCGAGGCCTGCGCCGCCGAAGACATCACCTGCTTGATCTCCTTGATGCCGCTCATCACGGCAGAAAACTCGATGAAGCTGGCGCGCGTGGTCTCGGCAATGATTTTGGCCAGGGTGGTTTTGCCCACCCCCGGCGGACCCCACAGGATCATGGAGCCCGAGTCGTCGCGCTCAATCTGGATGCGCAGCGGCTTGCCGGGGCCGACCAGGTGTTCCTGCCCGCTCATCTCATCCAGGCTGCGCGGCCGCATCCGCTCAGCCAAGGGTGCGGTGCGCGGCGTTCCCTTGGGGCCTTCCGGTTCGCCATCGAACAGGCTCATCGTTGCCCCCCCATCAAAGCGCCGGGGTGCTCCGCCTTCAAGTCCAGATGGGATGCAAGGTCATCCCAATCCGCTGGGTGCCCCCTCCTTCGCGCTTTTTGCGAAGGGTGGGAAGCACTGGCACCATGCCCCACCCTCTGCCGCGAAGCCTCATAGAGCAGCACGCTCGCGGCGACCGCGGCATTCAAGCTCTCCACCGCTCCGGGGCAGGGAATCGTCACCGCTCCGTCGGCCAGCCGGGCCACTTCCTCGGGCACGCCGTTGCCTTCGTTGCCAATGAGCATCGCCACGGCTCCAGCCAGGTCCACATCCGGCGCAGGCTTCGCTCCCTCCACGGCGGTGGTCCAAATCGTCACGCCCGCCTCGCGCAGCCGCGCAAAACCCTCCTCCGCGCTGGCCGAGACCAGCGGCAGCCGGAAGACGCTCCCGGCCGAGGCGCGCACGGCTTTGGGATTCCAGGTGCTCACGGTTCCGGGCAGGCTCAAGACTCCATCGGCCCCAAAGGCTTCGGCCGAACGCAAAATGGTCCCCAGGTTGCCGGGGTCCTGCACGCCAGCCAGCACCACCACCAGCGGCGCGGTCTTCCCCGCGCCGCCCAGTACATCCGCCCAGGACCATTCCGGCGTCTCCACCAGGGCCGCGATGGTCTGCGGCGTTTCGGTGGTCAGCGCGGAGTCCAGCAGGCTCTTCGGCAACAGCAAAATCTCGATCTCCGGCGACAGTCCCAGCCCTTCCAGCAGGCCTTCGGTCCCTTCCGCCGCAAACACGCAATCCACCCGCAGGCCAGCTCTTAGCGCCTCCTCCAGCAGGTTCGGTCCCTCGATTCCGGCCAGCCTCTGCCCGCCGTGGCTCGGGTGCGCCAGCGCCCGGCGAAGTTCTTTCAGCCGGGGATTCTGTTTACTCTGTATGATGCGAATAGGCATGAATGAATCGTCTCGTCTCTAGCGCGATTCTAGCTTGTTTGCCTGCCGGTAAGCAGATGGACGCACTTGCACCACGGCTGGTGCTGTGATAGCTTCCGTCTTTATGGCTTCTGTATTTCGGGAACTGAGGTAGACCTTCTTGTCCGCGGAGATCTTGCGCGTCCATCCCGATGAACCACAGCAGGATAGGATCGACTACATCGTCGCCTGCCTGCGCAAGGGCGATGTTATTGCCCTGCCCACCGACACTTTCTATGGGCTGGCGGTGGACCCGGTGAACCTCCACGCCGTCGAGCAGATCTACAAGATCAAGACCCGCCAAAAGCACAAGCCGCTTTCGCTGTTGATTGCCTCCGTTTCCCAGGCCTACGAGTTGGCGCGCGACACCGACAATCTGCTCGACAGGTTGGCGGAGCGCTTCTGGCCCGGTCCGCTCACCATCATCGTGCGCGCCGGCACCAAGCTGCCCCTGCGTTCCACGGCCAACACCGGCAATGTCGCCTTGCGCATACCCGACGCGGCCATTCCGCGCGCCGTGGTCGAATGCTTTGGGCTCCCCATCACGGCCACCTCGGCGAACCTCCAGGGCGCTCCCGAGTGCACCCACGCGGCTAGTGTGCGCGACCAGATCGGCGACCGCATTCCGCTCATCATCGACGGCGGTCCCACCGCCCACACCCAGCCCACCACCATCGTCGATCTCTCCCTGGGGCCCGGCCGCTGGGAGATTCTGCGCGAAGGCGCCATTCCCACTCACGAAATCGTCATGGTTCTGCAACGATAGAAGGATGCGCATGAGGCGCAGGTCCAATTCGAAACAGGGCAAGTGGATTCTGCGCGCGGCGCTGCTGTTGTTGCTGACTCTGGCCGTGGGCGCTTTGGCCTGGTGTCGCTGGGTCTACGGGCAAATCGAGTTCTACGCAGGCCAGGACCAGGCCGCCCCCGCGGACGCCATCGGCGTTCTCGGCGCGGCGGAGTACGACGGCAAGCCTTCGCCCGTTTACCGCGCCCGCCTTGACCATGCCCGCGCACTCTACAGTCGCGGCATCGCCCCGCTCATCATCACCCTCGGCGGCGGCGGCGGAGACCAGTACTCCGAGGGCGCTGTGGGCCGCGAATACCTGATGGGCCTGGGCGTTCCCGAGAGCGACATCATTGCCGAAACCCAAAGCCGCAATACGGAGGACTCCGCCCGCCGCATTGCCGTGATTGCCCGCGCCAACGGGCTGCGCCGCCTGGTGATCGTCAGCGACGGCACCCATTTATTTCGGATTCACGCGATCTGCGCCGCCGAGGGTCTCAACGTGCTCACCTCGCCCCGGCCCCGCGTCTCCGTGGAAGGCGGCACGAACGAAGCCGACCGCATCGTCCACGAGATTCTCAGTTACACGGCCTGGCGCCTCTATCTGCATTAGAGCGGAGTTAGCAGAGGCAAGCGGCGTTCGCGGAGTTAGCCTGGGCGGCCGGGTGCCCCACCTTCGCCGAGGCGCGTATTTTGCGCATCGGTTAAGGTGGGATATCTAGATTTTTATAATGTTTTTT
>JAATFE010000495.1 GCA_015655365.1 Terriglobales bacterium | reverse complement strand
GAAGAGGCTGCATATGTCGCAAAGGTCATTGGTCCGCGGCTCATCTGCTTCCAGATCGGCAATGAGCCCGAGTACTACAAGAACGACAACACTCGGCTGCGCGGCCCCGACTGGGATTTTGCGAAATATCTTGCCGAATGGACCTCATTTGCTCAGTCCGTCATCCAGCGTGTGCCCGAAGCGCGCTTCGGCGGGCCAGACGTAGGATCAAACATCGACTGGGTCATTCAATTCGCCGAGCGGGCGCCCAAGCTCCTTCCTGGCAGAATCGTAGCTTGTTCTGGTCACTACTATGCGGAAGGTCCGCCCGACAGCGCGTCCACGACAGTCGAGCGTCTGCTGGCGCCGGACCTGAAGTATGAGAGCCAGCTTGATCGCATCACCGCTGCAGCATTGCAATCAGGTATCGCCTACCGAATGACTGAAGGCAACACATGTTATCGGGGAGGCAAGCCCGAACTGAGCAACGCATTCTGCTCCGCTCTATGGGCTGCGGACTACCTTCTCCTCCTAGCGAGTCGGGGCGCTGCAGGTGTGAATCTCCATGGCGGAGGCTCCCAGCAGATACGGCTTTCATTGGGAGGACATCTTCCCGGCGAAAGCATTTCGCCCGGCGCGGCCGCAACCGCTGCTCTCGGCAGCTTCTATACGCCCATCGCCGGCAGCCGTGAGGCGCACTTCACCGCGCGCCCAGTCTTCTACGGAATGAAGATTGCGGGCATGCTGGCGGGCGGAAGATTATGCCCTGTCCATTTCGATACGTCGCCCGCCGCCGCGAGCGCATGGGCCGCGCAGATGCCTTCCGGCGAGACCCGCATTGTCGTCGTAAACAAGAATCCGCGTCAGGATCTATTTCTTCGCGTTCCATCGTCGAAAGCTGCGAAGCTCTGGCGGCTGGAGGCGGCCAATCTCACTGCAACCTCAGGCGTGACCCTTGCCGGCGTCCCGATCGAGCCAGTGAAATCATGGAATCCGCTTCGCGAGGAGCACATCGCAACCATGTTGGGTTCCATCTCGGTGACGATCCCTGCAGCGTCCGGTGCCGTGCTTTTCTTGGAAGGCGATCTCGCTTAATGCATCTGCCCAAACCGCCCTTCGTTGCTCTCCGTTCACAAGCCCCTGTGTGCCGCGTTGCAGGGCCAAACCTGCTCAACCCGGATCGCAAGAAAAGGTCGCCTTCATCAAACGGCGACATGCGATAGAACATCAATCAATATTCGCCTCGCGTGATAGCGATAAAGGGAAACTATGCGATGTCCCTCACCGATAGCTTGAGTCGCCGATCTACGGAGTAACACGAAGACCTACAAGGCAGCCAACCTGGAGAAACTCATATGATTTGGCCTGTGGGGACTATAGCTGTTTCCTTCGGCGTTTGAACTAAGTCACTGGCGCGGCGGACGCTGCGGTATCTGTGGTCCCCCCAACCTTTTAGGCCGTGTAAGGTGTGGGTCACAGGGAGGCTTTTGTGACCCATCTTCGGCAGAAGATGCTGGATGAGCTCCAGCGTCGCAACTACTCACAAAACACGGTTTACACCTACCTGCACGCGGTAGGGGACTTTGTCAGGCTAAGATCGTTTCAATCAAAAGGAGGAGAAACACGATGAGCAATGGACAGCTGTTGCGGGCTGGGCTCTGCGGGATAGGATTGGACACTTATTGGAGCCAATTTGTGGGACTCAAGGCACGGCTAGAAGGCTATGTAGGCCAAGTAGCCGCGCGACTTGCGCGGCCTGGGGTGGAGGTTGTCAACCTGGGCTTGGCGGATACGCCGGAGCGTTCCCGCGAAGCGGGCCATCGCTGCCGTCGCGAAGACATTGATGTGCTGTTTCTCTATGTCACCACCTATGCCCTCTCGGACACTGTGTTGCTGCTAGTGCAGCGCGCCGGTGTTCCGGTCATCGTGCTCAACTTGCAGCCCGAGGCCGCGATCGATTACCTAGCCTTCAACCGGCTTGAAGACCGCACTGCCATGACCGGCTATTGGCTGGCTTACTGCTCAGCGTGCCCGGTTCCCGAGATTGCCAATGTGCTGGCACGAGCGCGCATCCCCTTTCAGCAGGTCACAGGTGTGCTCGATGAAGACGAGACCTGGAGGGAGATAGAGGAGTGGCTGAAGGCCGCGCAGCTTCGCTCATCGCTGGCATCAGCCCGGCTGGGGCTGTTGGGCCACTACTACAGTGGCATGCTCGACATCATGACAGATGCAACCCTGGTTTCGATCGTCTTCGGCACGCATGTTGAGATTCTTGAGGTGGATGAACTCAGCGCACTTGGATGCGAGGTCGAGGAAGCCGATCTCGTGCGGCGCGTCGAAGAGTTTAGCGACAATTTTGATGTGCAGCCGGATTGTCCACCCGAGGAACTGCGGCGGGCCGCCCGCACCTCGTTGGCGCTCGATGTATTCATCGAACGCCATGGTCTGGATGCGATGGCCTATTACTACGAGGGTTCGGGCAACGCGGCTAATGAAGACACTATGAGCTCTGTCATTTTGGGCACTTCGCTCCTAACGGCCCGGCATATTCCGGTAGCAGGGGAGTATGAAGTGAAGAACGCACTGGCCATGAAGATGATGGACTGCCTGGGAGCGGGCGGATCGTTCACCGAATACTATGCGATAGATTTTAATGACGATCTGGTGCTGATGGGCCACGACGGACCAGGCCACATCGCCATCAGCCAGGGCAAAACCAAGGTGCGTCCGCTGAACGTCTATCACGGTAAGGTGGGCCGTGGCCTTTCCGTGGAAATGAGCGTGAAGAACGGCCCGGTCACACTGCTCTCTGTTGTGGAAGATGCGGATGCGCGTTTCAAACTGGTTGTTGCCGAGGGCGAATGCGTCGCTGGCGACATCCTGGAGATTGGCAACACAAACAGTCGCTACCGGTTCCCCCCCGGTGCTCGCGGATTTGTAAACGCATGGAACGCACAGGGACCCGCGCACCATTGTGCCGTGGGTATCGGCCATGTTGCCGCCACGCTGCGGAAGACTGCGGCCCTGATGGATATAGGTTTTCACCAAGTTTGCTGAGCCGCATTTCCGATGCTTTTACGCTTGGTGCGATGCGAGTGAATTTTATCTGGGACGTTGGATGTTGGAGTTGGCTACGCCCAAATCACCACTTGAGGGTCGTAGAAAGGAGAAGTCTTGCTACAGAATCCGAGTAAGATTGTGGTAGGTACATTGCAGAGTTATCAGCTTGCGCAGAAGCAGTTTACCGGCCGCGTGATGCGAATGCGGAGTGATCGATTGGCTCACATTATCGCTTCAGCACTTTTCTTGGCGTGGAGTATAGTTGCCGTTCATCCGATCTTGAGCCAAACCGATGCGACAAAGAGGTCTGAGCCGCCTACCCAACTCGACAAGCAGTTCCTAAATCCTCAGTCTATATCGGGGCCGTGGGTTTTTTGGATGTGGTTGCGTGTTCAGACCAATCACGCTGCGATTACGCGAGATCTGGAAGAGATGCGAGCCAAAGGAATTGAGGGCGCCATCATTTATGACAGCGGCGTAGGAACTGAAGTACAGACATCTACTCGCATGGTGCTCGGGCACAAAGGCTACGAACAGAGCAAGACGGATGACTTCGCAGGTGGCTATATTTCGCCGATACCGCTTCCTGAGATGAAATCATGGGAGCCGGATTCTGACGAACTGCTTCGCTACGCAGCAAAAGAAGCTGGACGACTGGGAATTAAGCTTGTGGTCAGCATTGGACTCGGCGGAACATCCGGCAGTATCCCAGCAGAGTATGGCCAACAAAGACTCGTCTGGTCTGAGGTCAACGTGGAAGGTCCTTCGAAATTCAATGGAAAGCTTCCTGAACCTTTGAAAGCAGTCCAATCCAGCCAAACTTCATTGAAGGTGATGGTCGCATCGGACCCGGCTCCTGTTCCGGGAAAGTTCAATCCATCTGATATCGCAGTCCTCGCCGTACCGGACAAGCCGGGATTCACTGTTGCCGATGTCGTCAGTCTTTCGGCGAACTCAGATGCCGCAGGTGTGCTGCGATGGGAGGTCCCGGCTGGTAAATGGAAGATACTGCGCTTCGCGTATGTTCCGACTGGCAGGACTTCACCATGGGGCTATTGCACAGACGGTATGAGCGCAGAGGCTCTCGATGT
>JAATFE010000514.1 GCA_015655365.1 Terriglobales bacterium | reverse complement strand
TCTGGCGCGAGTCCGGGGCCTGAGCGCCAAAGAAAAGAAAACTTCTGAAGATGCGCGCAAAAGCGACCGAACGCACACTGAAATTCAAGGATGGCTTCGCGATCTTGGGAGAGCACTTGGGTTCGAGGTGTGGATCGCAGCGAATGATCACACGCGCGCATATCTCTCAGGCAAGCTTGCAGACCAGTGCCTCGACTATCTCCCGAACTCAGTGGCAGGAGGCGGTGATGCTGTTGCCATGATCGACGTAATCTGGTTCAACGCGGATGGCATTCCGGCAGCGGCATTTGAGGTCGAGCACACCACCTCGATTTATTCCGGAATTGTTCGTCTTCTCGATCTCGCACAGGGCTCCGATGTAGGCCGTGCGGTTCCGTTGTTCCTTGTCGCACCAGATGTCCGAGAAAAGGAAGTGAGGGAACAGCTTCATCGGCCTGCTTTCCGTACCTCTGTTACCGCGCTCCATCTGCGCTATCTTCCGTATGGCGAGCTAGAGAAGCACAGAGAGTCGATTGCCCGCTTTGGAAGTGGTTTGAAACCGATTCAGGCAATCGCAAGAGATCTCGACGTCTAGGTTATGATCGATACCCTGTACGGACCGATCTATTACCGCCTTCTTCTCGGAAGCAGCTCGTCCGCTTCGAACTCAATGCCGGGCTTGCCTGCCACTGCCTGGGCTGTAGCCGCGTTGTCATCCGTGACCATGATGATCTTTCGAGCCCGGCTGACTTCAGTTCCCGGATCGCTTCCGGCGTCGAGTCTTTGATCGGGTCGGAGACGGTCATCAGGCCCGCTGTCCTACGGTCGACGCGGCCGCTTTTGCATTGGGGTGTATTGCCGGCATCAAGTTCGAGAGTGCACGTTCCGTCCGACTTCCCTCAGATCGAGGCGCAGCCCTCGAATCCGTCTGTTGATCCTACGCCCGCGCCGCCCCCGGGTGCGCAGAAAACAAAAAAACACGGGCGGTAAGATTCAGGGTACTTTCCGATTCAGCACTACGGCCTTTTGGATCGAGCGATGTGGCAAGCTCACTGCCGCTTTTGTCGTGGGTGATCCGACATTCGACCGGGATCGTTTGGCTGCTTTGATCGTCAAACTAATCAAGAGTGCATCAATGTCTGACCCATGAGCCGCAGTCTTGGGATTAGACTAGGCATGACATTTCTTATCACCCCACGGAGGCCTTTCGCGAGTGTCCTGCCGCAGAAGGCGACATGAGGTCCACGGGAAGTAGTGAAGTTCCTTATGCATTGCAGAATTCTTTCTCTCGCTTTGGTGCTCGGTCTTGTTCTCCCATCGATGGTCTCTGGATGCGGAGGCGGCAGTTCCTCCGGAAATCCACCTTCCCCTTCCATGTTCACCATTGGCGACACAGTTTTAGGTCTTTCAGGAACGGGTCTTGTCTTACAGGACAACGGCGAAGATAACCTGAAGGTCAGCGCGAACGGCGCATTCACGTTCTCGTCACAGGTCACGAGCGGCTCTTCGTACAATGCCTCCAGCCTTCCGGCCCGGCTCAAGTCTGCACGGTCACCAATGGCTCCGGCAAAGCGACAAGCAACGTAATGAATATTCAGGTCGTCTGCGGCGCCCCTCCGCAATACACCGTCGGCGGTACAGTTTCAGGTCTCTCAGGAACAGGCCTCGTTCTCGAGAACAATGGCGGCGACAATCTCTCGATCACGGGCAACGGTTCTTTCACATTCAATACTTCGATCTCTTCAGGAAGTACCTACTCCGTCACCGTTCTTACTGAACCGTCGGCGCCTGCTCAGCTTTGCTCTGTTCCAAACGGATCTGG
The DNA here is from genome assembly GCA_015655365.1 of Terriglobales bacterium. Taxonomy (GTDB): domain Bacteria; phylum Acidobacteriota; class Terriglobia; order Terriglobales; family Acidobacteriaceae; genus Telmatobacter. The sequence goes on along the minus strand of JAATFE010000514.1, from coordinate 1,969 downwards.
CACAGCCACGACGAATGTCACGAACGTTCAGGTTGCCTGCACTATCGGCACCACGGCCACCGGGGAATGGACCTGGATGGGCGGTTCCAATCTCGCTGGCGCGGCCGGCAGCTATGGGACTCTCGGCGTCGTCGCTCAAGCCAATCTTCCCCCGGGACGTCAGGGCACGGCCAGTTGGATCGATAAATCCGGCAATCTCTGGCTTTTCGGCGGGAGCATCTTTGGTACGCCCAAGTTCAGCGATCTTTGGGAATTCCAGCCCCGGGGTTCCGCCGGACTACCCCCTCCGCCTCCGCCCACCGTTACCTATACCGTTGGAGGGACGACATACGGTCTCGCTGGTTCGGGCCTCGTGCTCCAGGACAATCTCGCCGACAACATGACTGTCGATGCCGATGGCGCCTTCACCTTCCCAACGGCTCTTGGCGCAGGCGAGAACTACTCCGTTTCCATTCTTACCCAGCCCTCGAATCCGCAGCAGGTTTGTATCCTCAATAACGCCGTAGGGACTGCGAACGCCAATGTCACCAGCATCCAGGTTATGTGCACCACCGTCGTCGCCGGCCATAATCAGTGGACCTGGATGGGCGGCAACGGGCCTGCAAATTACGGAACCCTCGGACAGCCCGCGACGTCCAACCTGCCGCCCGTCCGCTCGTACGCGGCATCCTGGACCGACGCCTCAGGCAACGTGTGGCTCTTCGGCGGCAATAACGGCTACCTCGGAAATCAGACGAACGTCATTGGCCCATGCGGACCCACCCCGACGACCTACTTCGACTACAACGATCTCTGGAAGTACTCCGGCGGCCAATGGGCGTGGATGGGTGGCTCGCAGTCGACAACATCCAAGCAGGCCGGCGTCTATGGCGCCCAAGGACAGCCCGCATCCACCAATTTCCCCGGCGCGCGCCACGGCACCGTCACGTGGACCGACGCCTCCGGCAATTTCTGGCTCTTCGGCGGCATTGGCGTTGACTCCGCCGGCAAACAGGGCGACCTCAACGATCTCTGGAAATTATCGAGCGGCCAATGGACGTGGATCGCCGGCTCTAACCTCATCGATCAATCCGGCGCCTACGGTGCACAGGGCGCACCAGCTGCCTCAAATATGCCAGGCGCGCGCGACGGCGCAGTTGGCTGGACCGACGCTTCCGGCAATTTCTGGCTCTTCGGCGGTTTTGGGTTCGACTCAACCACAACCACCTGCCAGGGCAGCCTTATGCCCGCAGGCTATCTGAACGACCTATGGAAGTTCGCAAACGGCCAATGGACATGGATGGGCGGCTCCAACCTCGCCAACCAATCCGGTATGTATGGCACACAGGGCGCGCCAAGCGCAACCAATATCCCGGGCCCGCGCCAGCATGCCACGGCGTGGACCGACCCGACCGGCACCTTCTGGCTCTTCGGTGGAGCAACAAGCGAAGGCTTCAACGATTTGTGGAAGTACGCCAACGGTCAGTGGACCTGGGTTGCCGGCGCGAACACCGCGAATCAGAAGGGAGTTTACGGCATCCTCGGTGTGCCCACTATCTCCAATGCGCCCGGAGCGCGCATTGCCGCCGTGGGCTGGGCCGACGCATCCGGCAACCTCTGGCTCTTTGGTGGCGATGGCCTCGACGCCCAGGGCAACCCCGGATCTCTCAACGATTTCTGGCGCTTTTCTGCCAGCCAATGGACTTGGGTCGGCGGTTCAGAGTTTCTGGGAAACCCCGATTCCCACGGCGCTCTCGACGTTTCGTCTCCCACCAATCTTCCGTCCGCGCGCTACGGCGCTTCCACTTGGAGCGGGAGCAACGGCAGCTTCTGGCTGTTTGGCGGGGGGTTCAACGATCTGTGGAAATACCAGCCCTGAGTGTTTGCTGGCATTTGACCTTCGCAACAGACCTTAAGCTCGGCTCGTTCCCGATTGCACAGTGTTTGGTTGCGAACAAGCATTCAGAATCCTCCTGCCTTGAGTTCCCGA
>JAATFE010000119.1 GCA_015655365.1 Terriglobales bacterium | reverse complement strand
GCGCACCAGGATGATGGTCCGGTAGGTGCCGTTGTTGTGGAATTTCACCGCGTCTTCCGCGCTGAAAACGATCTGTCCCACAGCCGCGCCGGGCGAAGCCGGGAGACCGGTGGCCAGGATCTCGACCTTCTCGCCCTTTTCCACCAGGCGGGGAACCAGGAAGTCGTACAACTGGTTGGGCTCGACGCGGAAGATGGCCTCTTCCTGCGTGATGAGGCCCTCGCGCACCATGTCGATGGCGATGCGGACCGCGGCCAGACCGGTGCGTTTGCCGTTGCGGGTCTGTAGCATATAGAGCTTGCCATCCTGGATGGTGAACTCAAAGTCCTGCAGGTCGCGATAGTGCTTTTCCATCTTCCAGGTAATGGAGCGGAGATGCTCGTAAACGCGGGGCATGACCCGCTCGAGTTCGCTGATGGGCAGCGGGGTGCGAACGCCGGAAACCACGTCCTCGCCCTGCGCGTTCATCAGATACTCGCCAAAGAAAACATGCTCACCGGTGGCCGGATTGCGCGTAAAGCCCACGCCGGTTCCGGAGTTTTCGCCCAGGTTGCCGAAGACCATGGCCTGCACGTTGACCGCGGTGCCCAGCCAGTCGTCGATGTGATTAATGCGGCGATAAGTCTTGGCACGATCGTTGTTCCAGCTCCGGAAAACGGCATCGCGGGCCGCAACCAACTGATCGAGCGGCGCTTGCGGAAAGTCCTTGCCGGTCTCTTTCTTGACCAGCTTCTTGTACTCGACAATCACGTCTTTCAGCGCCTGGGGTTGGAGTTCGTAGTCGAACTTCACGCCCTCGCGCTCCTTGATCTTGTCGAAAATCGCTTCAAAACCCTTCTTCCCCATATCGAGGACGACGTCGCCGAACATCTGGATCAGGCGGCGATAGGAGTCGTAGGCAAAGCGGGGGTTGCCGCTGCGCTTGGCCAGCGCCTCAACGGCGTGATCGTTCAGCCCTAGGTTGAGAATGGTGTCCATCATGCCGGGCATGGAGAACTTGGCGCCGGAGCGAACCGAGACCAGCAGGGGATTGTCTCCCTGCCCCAACTTCTGTCCTTGCAGCCGTTCCAGCCGCTCGAGCGCGATGAGCATTTCGGTGTTCATTTCGGCATTGCTTGCGCCGCGCATGTACTCGCGACAAGCATCGGTCTGAATGGTGAATCCCGGAGGTACGGGCAATCCGGCGTTAGTCATCTCCGCCAGGCCGGCACCCTTGCCGCCCAGCACATCCTTCATGCGGCCATTGCCATCTGCAGCGCCGCCGCCGAAGAAATACACATACTTGGTCGTATTTGAGGTTATGCCTGCCTGTCCGACAAGCAACTGATCCACAGCGCCCTGCGTCATGGGATGATGCCTCCCTAGTAGGATTCCGCAACGGGCAATCCTTCCGAGAGGGTGGCGGAACGTAGGCTCAGCGCCTTGAAAGTTAGGCCCCTGGCTGAGTGCGTGCGAGTCATCCAGACATCCGACAGCGCCTTGCGGCATTCGTAAGTCGCAAGTACAAATAGCTCCGCCAGTGGACGGTTGCATGTGCCCTTCATCACAGACGATTCGATTTCAAATTTCAATCGGACCACTTTTCGGGCCACGAATGCATAATGCGGTACGAATGCCGGCTAAAAATCGCGATTATGAGACAGGACGCGCTCTTTCATGCGGCAGGTCGTTCAAACCGTGACCCGGAATGCGAATTAAACACCGCATTGCGGGACAGTAGTATCCTATCCAACCCAACTAAGGCAAGAATTTCCACGACTCTTTGCGAAGCGCCGCAGGTGGTGAAGAAATGGCCGGTGCTATTGGCCATGCTGTAGAGAGAAATCAGGGCCGCAATCCCTGCTGCGTCAATGCGTTCCACCGAGCTCAGGTCAAGGCAGACATCCTGCTGGCTCACCAGCGGCATCACCCGCTCCAGCAACCATTCCTCCTGACCTCTGACCAACTCGGTCAGTTGTATCGCCTCGACTGTCGTTCTCCGCTCGTTCGTTGTGCTGTTCATAAAGAACCTCCATGGGGAGCCTGCGTCGTTCCGGGTGGATTGGAATCTGCACTTGGACGGCCATTGTGCCAGGAAGGGGATAAGCTGAAATTGCAGGGGATACCAGCGTTCCCGAAGCCCTTGTCCAGGTCCCAGGTGTACAGATTCGTTGCTGGGCGTCCGAAAATGAACACGGACCTCGAATGAATCTGCGTGGTTGAATACGCAAAGAGGAGCGCCGCCAGTTCCATGTCCGATCCGAATTTCAGCACGGAGCCCGGTTTGACCGCCCTTCTTTCCCGAGACCGGGTCCGCGCCTGGGCGCTCGAAGCCGGTTTTGCCGAAGCTGGTTTGGTCGCGCTTCCCCATGCCAACGAGGCGCGGGATGCCGGCCGGCTGAAGGAGTGGGTGCGCGCGGGCCATGCGGGAACCATGAATTATCTGGAGCGGACCGGCGAAGACGGCCAACTGCTGCGCGCGCAGGTGCGCAATCCTTTCCCCTGGGCGCGTTCGGCGATTGTCTGCTTTGCCGGCTACCACAGTGCGCAGCCGCGTTCCACCGATCCGGCCCCGGCCAATGCGGGATGGATTGCCCGCTATGCATGGTCCAGCCGCACCGATGCGGACGGTGTGGAGCGGCCCAGCGATTATCACAAGGTTTTGCTCAAGCGGATGAAAACCCTGGAGGCGCAGCTCCATGCGGAGTTTGGGGGTTTTGAGGCGCGGGCTTTTGTGGATACCGGGCCGGTGGTGGAGCGCGCCCTGGCCACGGCAGCCGGCCTGGGCTGGACGGGGAAGAACACCTGCCTCATCCATCCCAAACTGGGGTCGTATGGGTTTTTGGCGGTTCTCCTGACAGCACTTCCCGCCCAAGAGGAAAAAGTGCATACAGTACCTGACCGCTGCGGAAGCTGCCGTCGCTGCCTGGAAGCTTGCCCCACCGGCGCGCTGATTGCGCCCTACCGGATGGATGCGACGCGTTGTATCTCGTACCTGACGATCGAGCATCGCGGCCCCATTGCCCCGGAACTGATGGAGCTGATGGGCCGCCAGGTCTTCGGCTGCGATATTTGCCAGGACGTCTGTCCATGGAACCGCAAGGCGCCCATCGCCGTCGACCCCGGCTTGCAGGCGCGCGCGGAACTGGTGAATCCGGCTCTGGAATGGCTGGCCGACTTGGAAGAGGCGGAGTTCGAGCGCTGTTTCAACGGTTCGCCGGTGCGCCGGGCCAAGTTCCTGGGCCTGCGCCGCAATGCCGCCATCGCCATGGGAAACAGCGGTGTGGGAAGTAGCAGCAGTGCCCGGTTCGTCTCCAGGCTAGCCCAGTGGGCTGGCTCCGCGGACGAGGGCGTGCGCACTGCCGCGTGCTGGGCGCTCGCCAAGCTACAAAACTCGGCGCGGCATCCTGGAGCATTTTTCTAGGTCTCTGACCGCTTGAAGTTGCACCAGCACTGGGTGCCCCAGAGCCTGCCCTGAGCTTGTCAAAGGGTCTCGCTTTTGAGACCTGGGATAGCACGAACCCAAGGTACAGAATCATCCGGTCGAAGACCCAGAGCATTTTTCTAGTAGGTGTAGAGTGGCTTTGAAAGGGCACGGCCGGGATACCCTCCGGGTCGCGTGCCGTAGAATGGCCGAAATGATAGGGCTTTACAGGCTGCGGAAAAACGCGGGCAAAAGGGCGATATGCGTCAGGGCACGGCTTTAGCCGTGCCGTAAGTACCGCAAAATCAACGTGGGCTTTAGCCCCTGAGGGACGTTTTCGGGCGGATTCGCGTAGAATCAGCCCTTTTTTCGCAGCCTGTTTAGCCCCGGAGAGTGTTACTCCCTCTACACCATCAGGAGAAATGCTCTAAGCCGTAAGGCAGCGCGAGTTACGAAACCCGCATAACCTCGATCGCGTTAAGTCCTTTGGGACCCTGCTGGCATTCAAACTCGACAGACTCGCCCTCGTTCAGCATCCTGTAGCCGCTTTCCTGGATCGCGGAGAAATGGACAAAGACGTCTTCGCCGCTCGACCGCTGAATGAATCCGAATCCTTTGGCGCCATTGAACCACTTGACTACGCCTTGCTCTTTCACTGCTATCTCCTTCTCGCGTAATTCTCATAACTTGCGCGGTCACTTCACTTACCCTCTTGCGGAAAGCAAAAGCTGTGCAGAGATGCCACGAGCCGCCCATGCGCACCTCTCCAGTGCGTTGTGGCAGCTCGATGTCCTACCTAGCCTGTGCCGGTATCTTTGGGGAAACCTGAACATCCAATGCCGACAGCTTTCCAACATGAGTCACGGCGGACTTTCGTACACCGTGACTCAGTTATGCCATGGTTTGGTCTGGGAGGCAAGCGGAAAATTAGTGTCACAAAAAGAACGGGGGCGGCAAAGCAGTCAGTGTCGTTTTGGGAAACTCGATGGGTGAGTTGGTAACTCCGAGTCAGGTTCCCCGGTGCCGCGATGCTAAGAGCGCGCCCCAAAAGTGTACGCCTGCCGCCGGACCTGCCTTCGACCTGCGTTCTTGCAACTTCCGCGATCACGGCGCGGATTCCCCGGAAAGGCTACTCTTGAAGATGTGTCGATGGAATACGATTGTTCTGCCCGCCGGGCGCGCTTGCCGAGCGCCTGGGGCAACAACTTCCCGACGTAGGAGAAGGAGGGGTTCGTGGCGGAGTTTCCAAGTGCGAGTGTACGAGGCGAAGCGGTGGCCGAAGCGGTTGGTGCCCAAAATCCCGTGGCGCCCGTAGTCCAGTCCAAGTGGTATCAGCGGCGCAAAAGCGGCAAAGCGCTGATCGTCTACCTGCTCGATAGTGAAGTGCACACCTTCGCCTTCAGCGTCGCGGCCAACGCCATTCTTTCATTCATCCCGTTCATCGTGCTGCTCTACACCTTGGCCAAGTCGACATTTGGATCGACCATGATGGTCGAGGTGGTCAACGATATCGTGCATCTTTTCTTGCCCTCGAACCAGGACTGGGTAGCTGTCCACCTTGCCAAAGTGGTGCCGGGGCACGGCGTGCAGATTTTTTCTCTCATCATGATTCTCATCTCCTGCACAGGCATCTTTCTGCCCCTGGAGGTGGCGCTCAACCAAGCCTGGGGCGTGGTCAAAAGCCGCAACTATCTCGCCAACCAGGTGGTGGCCTTCGGCCTAGCGCTCCTGATGCTGGGGCTGGCCTGGGTCTGCATTCTGGTGAGTGCGTGGGAACGCCAGATGTTCGGATTTGTGTTTCCCGGTCAAACGGATAACATCCTGATCAAGGGCGTCAGCAATGCATGGCTCACCTTGACGAGCGGCCTGGCCTGCATCCTCTTTTTCTTTTGCGTTTACTGGTTGCTGCCCAATCGCAAGGTGCCGCAAGGGCCCATCTGGCGCACCTCGATCGTGACCGGCCTGATCTGGCTGGCGTCCAAGTACATCTTTGCCGCCGTGTTGCCGCACCTGCACCTGACGGATTTGTATGGGCCGTTCTATATTTCGGTTGGACTGTTGCTATGGGCTTACGTTTCCGGGCTGATCCTGTTTGCCGGAGCACAGTTCAGCGTGGCGCGGTTGGGGGCCAGGGGCATCGACATCTAATTGCATGTACGTGTCTTACGGACCCTACCTTCGGCGTAGTTTCATCGCAACAAAGGTAGGGCATAACCATAGATAACTATAGCGAAACCAGAGTTGGTGTATCCCGAAAGCACTACACCAAAGTCGACGCGACCATCAGGGAACGGCGACCTTGCACGAAACTCACCGGGCCACAGGGACTCTAGTTTCGCTCTAGTACCATGTCCTCGCGATTTCAAGCCCAGGAAAATGGGTGCCCCAGGTCCCGCTTTTGGGACCTGGGAGAGCACGAATTTACACGGACACGGTACTGGATAGAAGATGCAGTTATGGCAGCTTGAAAGCCTTGACGGCAATGGCGTTGGGGCCGCGGCCGGTGGGAATCAGGGTGAAGAGCGACGGCTTGGGAGTGTGGGTGCGCACCACGGCGATGTCGGAGGAGCGGGCGTCCACCACAAAAAGCAGGTGGCCGGGCGATGAAAACGCCAGCGCCGAGGGTCCGTCGCCCACGTGGATCGAGCCGATGCGCTTGCCTTCGTCGATGGCGTAGACGGTGACTTCCTGGGCGTGGAGATTGCCCACATACAGCATCGCGTTGTCGCTGGAAACCAGGCCGCGGACGGGGTTGTCGCCCATCATGTAGGCGCCGCCCACGTCGTTGGTGTTGGTCACAACCTCGGAGATGGAGTTGGAAAGGGAATTGACGGCGAAAAGTTCGCCACCGTCCGGCTTCAGGGCCAGTTGCAGCGGGGCGCGGCCCACGTCCATCAGGGCTTCGAGCCGGTCGGGCTGGCCGCCGTGGGCCAGGGCAACGGCCATCACCTGGTGGCCGGCGGAGCAGGCTGCAAAGGCCTTGGACGAGTCGGGCATG
>JAATFE010000216.1 GCA_015655365.1 Terriglobales bacterium | reverse complement strand
CTTGAGAGGCTCGGTAAGCGGCATGGGTCTATTCTGCCACTGCGCGCCGGGCGCGCGGCGAAGTTGTTTTCGCGTGTCAAAGACATTTCATCGACGGGAACGGGGGGAGAGTTGTGGCCGCCCACCCTTTACGCAAAGAACGCGGAAAGGATGGAGCACCCAGTTTTTATGGGCGGAACGGGGTCCGTAAAGACACGACGTTACGCTGTCTCCTCCAGCGCTTCCTCGCGGTCGCGGGTCAGCAGGAAGTAGACCAGCGGCGTGACCACCAGGCTGAGCACCATGGAAATGCCCAGGCCGCCGATGACGGCGATGGCCAGCGGTTGCAGCATCTGCGAACCGGCGCCCAGGGCAAAGGCCAGGGGCAACATGCCGCAGACCGCCGCAATGGCCGTCATCACGATGGGCCGCAGACGCCGCTGCGCCGCTTGCAGCATGGCTTCGCGGGGAGCAACGCCGTCGGCGCGGAATTTCTCGTCCGCATCGAGCAGGAGAATGCCATTTTTGGCCACGATGCCGATCACCATGATGAGGCCCATGAACGAGGCCACATTGAAGGTGGTGTGGGTTGCCAGCAGAGCCAGAATCACGCCGGAAATGGAGAGCACCGACGAGGTGAGAATGGCCACCGGGGCGGGGAAGTTGCGGAACTCGGCAACCAGCACGCCGAAGACCAGCGCCAAGGCCAGCAGCAACACCTGGAGCAGGTCGTGGAAGGACTTTTGCTGCTCCTCGTAGGTGCCGCCGTACTCGACGCGCACCGCGCCGGGCAGGTGGAGGCCGGTGACGGTTTGGCGCACCTTGGCCATGGCGCTGCCCAGGTCGGAGCCCTCCAGACGGCCGGTGACCACGATCAGCCGTTGCAGGTTTTCGCGGCGAATCTCGTTCTGCGGCGGCAACTGCTCAATCTGCGCCAGCGAACCCAGCGTCGCGCTGTGGCCCGAGGCGCTGTTGAAGACGGTGTTCTGAATGGTTTCGAGCGAGGCGCGGCTTTCGTCGCCCAGGCGCACGCGAATCGTGTAGGGGCGTCCGTTCTGGATGAGCGGATCGGCGGTGGTGACGCCGTCGAGAATCGCGGTGGCATCTTCTGAAACCTCGGCGGGAGTGAAGCCGAGGCGGCCCGCAACCACGGGGTCTACCTGGAAGTTGGTGGCCGGGCCGCTGATGGTGTTCTCAATGCCGTTTTGCACGTCGACCACGCCGGGGATTTTGCCGATGGCCTCGCCCACCCTGGGGCCGAGCTGCTCCAGCATGGCCGGGTCGTTGGCGAAGAGCTTGATCTGGATCGGCTCGGGCGCGTTGGAGAGATCGCCGATCATGTCCTGAAGGACCTGGGTAAACTCCACGTCCAGAACCGGCTCCGTGGCTTTGACCTGGGCGCGCACATCGGCAATTACATCGTCGATGGCGCGGCTGCGCCTGACCTTGAGCTTCACGGTGAAGTCGCCATAGTTGGCTTCGGTAACGGCCGCGAGGCCAAGCTGAAGGCCGGTGCGGCGCGAAGTGCTTTCCACCTCGGGAGTCGCGCGCAGAATCCGCTCGACGTGCTCCAGAACGCGGTTGGTCTCGCTGAGCGAGCTGCCTGGAGGCATGATGTAGTCGAGAATGAAGCCGCCCTCGTCCATCTCCGGCAGCAGGTCGGAGCCCAGCGCCCGATAACCGGCCCAGGTTCCCGCCACCAGCAGCAGACACACACCGGCCAGCCACAACGGCTTGGCCAGCGCCCAATCGAGCAGCGCGCGATGGGTGTGAATGACGGCGGTCATCAGCCGCCCAGCCTGGTGCTCGTGAGGCTCCGCCGCGTTGCTGCGCTCGCCCAGCAGCACGAGGCTCAGCCCCGGCGTCCAAGTCAGCGCCAGCACCAGCGAGGTAAGCAGCGCCGCGGTCATGGTGATGGCCAGCGCCCGGAAAAAGCTGCCGGTGACGCCGGTAACCGCGACCAGCGGCAGGAAAACCACCACCGGGGTGATGGTGGAGAAAACCAGCGGCGTGGTGATCTCGCGCAGCGCCTTGCGCACCGCACTGGCGCGGCGCTCGCCGCTGTCGCGATGGAGCACGATGTTCTCGACCACCACGATGGCGTCGTCGATGACGAGGCCGATGGCCGCGGCCAGGCCGCCCAGCGTCATGAGGTTGAAGCTTTGGCCAATCGCCCACAGCACCAGCACGGTCACCGCAACTGTTACCGGAATCACGAGGCCCGCAATCAGCGAAGAGGTCCAGTCGCGCAAAAACAGGAACAGCACAATGCAGGCCAGGATAAGTCCGATAAAAATGGCGTCGCGCACGCTGCCGATACTGTCGCGCACAATCTGCGACTGATCGTAGAACGGATCGAGGCGCACGCCCGGCGGCAGGTTCTTTTTCAGTTGCGCCACCTGCGCGGCCACATTGTCGGCCACGGTCACCGTGTTGCTGTCGGGCTGGCGGGCGATGTTCAGCAGCACCGCCTGTTTTCCGTTGGCGGTGACCATGGTATAGACCGGCATGGTGGCCTGCTCCACGTTGGCCACATCGCCCACATGCACCGGAGCGCCGCCGGGCGTGGTCTTCACCACCAGTTGCTGAAGCTGCGCGGCATCGTGAACCTGCGCGCCCACGAGACCCAGAATCAACTGGTGATTGGCCTCGTACAGACCGGGCGAATCGACCACGTTCGATGCCTGGATGGAGTTGACGAGATCGGGAATGGTGACGCCGGAAGATTGCAGCAGGGCCGGGTTGGGCACCACGTGAAACTCCGGCACCTGGCCGCCCTGCACGGTCACCGTGCTCACGCCCACCACGCGATTCAGCGGCGGCTTCAGGTCGTAGGTGGCAATCTCCCACAGGCGGGTCTGCGGAACCGTATCCGATGTGAGGCTGTAGCCGAGGATGGGGAACGTGGCAAAGGTAAGCCGGTTGGTGGTGATCTTAGCCGTGGCGGGCAGCGTTTGCCCCACCTTGTTCAGCGCCGCATCCACCAATTGCAGCGAGTTGAACATGTTCACGTTCCAGTCGAAGAAGAGGCTGATCTCCGCCGAGCCGCGGCTGGTGGTGGAGCGCACCGTCTGCAAGCCGGGCACGGAGTTCACCGCGTCCTCAATGGGCTTGGT
>JAATFE010000187.1 GCA_015655365.1 Terriglobales bacterium | reverse complement strand
TGGCTTGACGCCGTTTCCAGGCGCAGCCCAGGCAACGTTACGCCCCGGAGCCGGGACGCGATACGATGGGTATTTGGAGCGCAGAATGCCGAGGATTTTGGACGGTGCGGTTATTGCCGCAGAGATCAAGCAGGAAGTTGCCGCAGAAGTGAAGCAACTGGCCGCGCAGGGCGTGCGACCGGGGCTGGCGGCAGTATTGGTAGGCTCTGTGCCCGCCTCGCAGATTTACGTTCGCAGCAAGGTGCAGACTTGCGAGGACCTGGGCATCTACAGCGAACTCATTACGCCACCCGACACCGTCACCACCGAAGAGATGTTCGAACTGGTGGCCAAGCTCAACGACCGCGACGACATCGACGGCATCCTGATTCAGTTGCCCTTGCCCGCGCAAGTGGATGCCAAAGCCCTGCTCGACGCCATCTCCCCGGCCAAGGATGTGGACGGTTTTCATCCCGTGAATGCTGGCCGCCTTCAGGCTGGCCGGCCGGCTCTGGCACCCTGCACCCCGGCCGGAATCATCGAGATTCTCAAGCGCAGCAATCTCCCCATCGCCGGCCAGCACGCTGTCGTGGTAGGCCGCAGCGACCTAGTCGGCAAGCCCGCCGCCATGCTGCTGCTGCACCAGAATGCCACGGTGACCATCTGCCACACCAAGACACGAGACTTGGGCGCAATGACTCGTCAGGCCGACATTTTGGTCGCCGCCATCGGCCGCCCCGGCTTCATCACCCCGGAGATGGTCAAGCCCGGCGCAACCATCATCGACGTGGGCATCAACCGCCTGAACACGCGCGCGGAGTTTGACCGCTTCTTTGCCGGCAACGCCAGGCGCGAAGCCACCTTTGCCAAGCGCGGTTCGACCATCGTGGGCGACGTAGACCCCAAAGCCTTCGAGATGGCCGGAGCCTATACACCCGTCCCCGGCGGCGTGGGCCTGCTCACCGTGGCCATGCTCATGGCCAACACCGTACACGCCGCCAAGATGCGGCGGGGGCTCTAATTCGTGCTGCGTGTAGGACTTACCGGCGGGTTGGGCAGCGGCAAGAGCACCGTCGCGGCCTACCTGCACGACCTCGGTGCCGACGTCATTGAAGCCGATGCCCTGGGCCGCGAGCTGATGCAGCCGGGTCAGCCGGTTTATGCCGCGATTGTGCGCGCCTTCGGCCCCGACGTTGTCCTGCCCAACGGCTGCCTGGACCGCGCCAAGCTGGCGGAAATGGCTTTCCGCGGCGGGTGGCTCGACGAACTGAACTCTCTTGTGCATCCCCCCGTGATTGCCGCCCAGCAGCGCTGGATGGACCAGATATTTACCCGCAATCCGGCCGCCGTGGCCGTCGTTGAGTCGGCCTTGATCTTCGAGGTGGAGCGCGATGCCCGCGCCCGCGGCGTGGAAAAAGGCATACTGGCCGACTGGCGGCAGCGCATCGATCGCATCGTCCTGGTCACCGCTCCCGACGAGGTCAAAATCGCCCGCTTTGCCGACCGGCTCAGCACCTCGGCCACGGACCGAGCGGCTGTGGAAGCCGATGGCCGCGCCCGCCTGGCCCACCAGATCCCCGATGCGGAAAAGGCTCCCCGGGCCGACTATATTCTGGACAACGCCGGCGAGTTGGCCGCTCTCCGCGCCCAGGTCGAAGAGCTATGGACGCGCCTCAAGGCAGAAAGCAACTCTTTCCGGTGAGATGAGTCTTTAGAATAGAAGGCGGATGTCGCACATCTTCTTCATGGAACCTGTGTGCGCCGCCGACGTACAGGTAGTCAGAAACCGCAGGTGTCTCCTGCCGGTCCCTGATCCCCGATCTCTGGTCACTGACCACCGACAACTTCAAGGTCTTTTTGGAGTCTACGATTGATGAAACTGCGCCGGGTTCTTTTGGTTGTCTTGATAGTGGGTGGATTCTGGTATCTCACCGCGCATCTTCCCGCGGGGTTGAGCCATTTTTCGCTTTTGAGGACGAGTGGCTCCAGTTCTCCTCTCCAGCTCACCGAGGCTGAAGCCGCTCCCTCCTACGATTCGGAGGAGTTGAACAATATCGCCGTCTACAAGCGGGTACTGCCCTCGGTGGTCAACATTACCTCGACTACCCTGGTCTTCAACTTCTTTTATGGAGCGGTTCCCCAACACGGCCAGGGCTCCGGTTTCATCCTCGACAAGGCCGGCCATGTGCTCACCAACTACCACGTGGTCGAGGGTGCCAACCGCGGCATCAAGGTGATGCTCAGCAACAAACGCAGCTATGACGCCAAGGTGGTCGGCACCGACAAGGTGCACGATCTGGCCCTGCTCCACATCGACGCGCCCAATCTCGAAGCGGTCACGCTGGCCGACTCCAGCGGCCTCTCCGTGGGCCAAAAGGTCTACGCCATCGGCAATCCCTTCGGCCTTAGCGGCACCATGACCCGCGGTATCATCAGCTCCATCCGCACTATCGGCGGCTCCGAGGGCGCGCCCATCGAGGACGCCATCCAGACCGACGCGGCCATCAATCCCGGCAACTCCGGCGGCCCTTTGCTCAACTCCCGCGGCGAAGTCATCGGCATTAACACCATGATCGCCTCCAACGGAGCCGACCAAAGCTCGGGCATCGGCTTTGCCATCCCCATCAACACCGCCAAGGCAGTTTTGGGCGACCTCACCCGCTACGGGCGTGTCAAGCGGCCCGGTCTGGGCATCATGTCCTACGCCATCGGACCCGATCTGGCTTCGCAAATGGGCCTCGCCGTGGATGCAGGCGTGCTGGTGCAGAAGTTGGTTCCCGGCGGCGCAGCGGAACGGGCCGGCATGCGCGGCGGCAACCAACAGGCCTACGTGGGCAACACGCCCATCATGCTCGGCGGCGACTTGATTGTGGCCATCGACGGCCAACAAGTCACCGATACGCAAGACATCAACGCCATGATGGACAAACACCAGGCAGGCGACACCGTCAGCGTCACCTTCTATCGCGGCCGCAAGCAAATCACCCTCAAACTGATCTTGGGAGAAGCGCGGGGAGTAACGACTTAGAGCATTTTCGGAATACATATAGACTTTTTAAGGGGCGTGCAAGGTGCCTTTTCTTGAGGAAAAAGGCGCTTAGCCGCGTGCTTTCGGTCTACAGCAATTCCGAAAATGCTATAAAACGGGGAAGAGTTTATCTTGGTGTTCTTTTTATAGATACAGCGGGCCGCTCCACCACGGGGCGGCCCGTTCTGTTTCTCAGATCTCAGAACTTCACGCCCAAGCTGCTCAAAAAGCCCTTCACCTCTGGCCAAACGGCCTTCAGATCGGTCACTGTCTGGACGTCCAAGGGGATGTTGAGCGGGTTGGCAGTGGCGCCGGCAAGCTCCGACAACGGTTTCTCCACTGCTCCCACCAGCGTAGCAAGCGCCGCAATCACCTCCGGCGCGGCGTGCAGGGCCTTGTCGGTGCCGCCGAGCCACTTCAGGGCGTCCTCGGCTCCGATTTCAATGCCCTTTTCGATATTCACAAGGATGTTGGCCATCGCGATTGGTCCTCTCTTCGCCCGAACCGGCTCCGTCAGGTACCGGCCCCAGGACTTGGGTTGGGTTCAGCTCGCGGGCTGAAC
>JAATFE010000512.1 GCA_015655365.1 Terriglobales bacterium | reverse complement strand
TGGGCGCCGAATCGCTGAAGATTGTGACCAAGGCGGTTCGCGACAGCATTCAGCACGGGCTTGACCACCGCGAACAGGCGCTGGAGTACGCGATGCAGTTTGCCCGCGACCTGGATTCGCGGCTGGCCAACCGCTTCGTGAGCATGTACGTGAACGAACGCACGCTGGACTACGGCGCGGACGGCCGCAAGTCGATCCACAAGCTGCTGGATCTAGGCTACGAGAAGGGCATCATTCCCATCGCGCCCAAGGTGGACTTCGTAGACTAGGTCTTTGACCGGATGATTCTGTACCTTGGGTTCGTGCTCTCCCAGGTCTCAAAAGCGAGACCTGGGGCACCCAAGCTGGTACAACTTCAAGTGGTCAGAGGCCTAGAACGTTTCTCCTGATTTACGGCACGGCTAAAGCCGTGCCCTTTCAAAGCCACTCCACACCTACTAGAAAAATGCTCTAGCTGGCCATCCGCTGGCGGACGTCCGCCATGAGCTGTTCCGCCGTCCACTCGTTGCCGGGATAGAAGCGAACCACCTTGCCGTCGGGGCCGATAAGCGTGGTTGAAAGCGTATGGGTAATGGTCGAATCGGCCTCATTGGTCATTCCAAGGTCAAAGAACTTCGCCATCTCGGCCAACACAGGCTTTTCCGGCACGGCAAAATCCCAGTGGACAAAGACGTTTTTCGCGTCGCTGCCGATGTAGGTGACGCCATAGGCCCGTAGAATCTGCGGCGTGTCGTGCTCCGGGTCGAAACTGATGCAAAGCAGATGGGTTTTGCCATAGAGCGCGGCATTGGCCGCCAACTGCTTCTCCACTGCGGCGAAGTTGCGCGTCACACGAGGGCAAAAGTTGGGCAGCGGGCAGCGCGTGTAAATGAAAGTGACCAGGAGCGCCTTGCCCTGAAACTGGCCCAGATGAATGGGGCGTCCGTCCTGATTGCGCAGCTTGAAGTCCGGCACGGCATCGCCCTGCGCCGGCACATGGTAGGAGACCTTGGGCGCGTAATCCGGCTTGGCCTGCGCCACCACAACGATGTGGTCCAGCAGCACGTCAGCATCGGGGTCCTGCGAGACCAACACATCGGCGGTAATCACGTCGCCCGGATGCAGCTCGCCCAGGATGCTCTGGTCCTTGAGCTTGTAAGGCATGGTCATGGCTTCCATGAAGCCGACAATGGCCTCATGGTTCAGTGTGACCTCGCCCTTGGCAGCGTTGGTGGAAACCACTTTGCCGCGCATCTTGTAAACCTTGAAGGATTGACTGGAGGAGGGCTGCGTTCCAGCTTTCGGTGCGGAATGGCACCCAGCCAGCACGACCACGGCGAGCAATGAGGAAGCAAGCAATCGGCGCATCACAGGCTAAGTGTACAACCGGCTCGATAGTTGGTAACTGTAACTCGATGGCACTGCCCCGGCCTTGCAGCGTATAAAGCTGAGATGGGGGCAGGAGCGGCAATGGAGATGGATGCATGGCTGCGCGACGGCGGCCTGGTGGTTACAGCCAGCGATCGCGCCGCACGCGCACTGGGTTCGAGCTTCCATCGCGCCCGCCGGGCCGAGGGCTTGACCGCTTGGCCCGCACCGAAGATTCTGGACTGGAAAAGCTTTGTCCGCAATGCTTGGGAAGAGCGCACGCACGATGGGCGCCTGCTGCTGAACCCTGCGCAGGAGCAGGCGCTGTGGGCAGGCATCGCCGGCAACAGCCGACACATGGCTACACTGCTCGAAGGCCCGCGCCATCGCGTCGCTCGCCTAGCCATGGAAGCCCACGAACTGCTTTGCGCCTTCGCCCCGCAGTTTTTAGGCGAGGCAGCGCGAAGCAACTGGCAGCAGGATGCGCGCGGCTTCAGCGATTGGCTCACGGCTTTCGAGGACGCCTGCCGCGCCGGCAACCTGCTCAGCCCCAGCCGCCTGCCACTGGAACTGCTTTCTCTTTTGGAAGACTCCGACAAGGCCAAGCGTACCCCGCTTTTGTTGGCCGGTTTTGACCGCATTCTGCCCACACAGCAAAGGCTCCTCGACGCCTGGGGCGGTTGGCAAGAGACGGCTTTGGGCGAGCCGGCGACCCAGGTCCGGTTCTACGAGGCGGAAAGCGCGGAGGCCGAGTTGTCTGCCTGCGCGCTGTGGTGCAGCCGCCAGCTTGCCGCCGACCCGCAGACACGGCTGCTGGTGATTACCCAGGACGCCATCGGACGGCGCGGCGAAATAGAACGGGCATTTCTCAAGCAAACCGGATCGGCCGGCACACCGCGCTTCGAGTTTTCGCTGGGCATCCCGCTCCGCCAGGTTGCCTTGGCACGCGGAGCGCACCTGCTGTTGCGCTGGCTGGATGGCGCACTGACCGAGCACGAGCTCGACTGGCTGCTCTCGACCGGCCAGGCCGCGGCCAGCCAGCAAGAGGCTGCGGCGCTCGAAGCGTACATGCGCGCACTTCGCCAGCGCAACCTGGAGCGGACCCACTGGACGCTGGAGGCTTTTTTGAACCAGCCACCGGCCAGCCAGTTGCC
>JAATFE010000059.1 GCA_015655365.1 Terriglobales bacterium | reverse complement strand
CAGGAACGCGTTGTAGTTGAACACCGATCCGCGATTGAAATAGTCGGTTGCGACGAACTCCGGATCCCAGCGCACGCCGCCGGAAAGAACAATCTTGCTCGTCATGTGATAGGTGTCCTGAATGTAAAGGCTCGGAATCGGCTCGCGCAGCGCGTTCTGCTGCGCCTTGCTTTGTCCGTAGCCGCTCATTGCGCCAACCAGGAACTCCAGGTTCTGGTCGGGTGTCGAGCCGCCGCCCGCGCTCGTTCCGGCGGGTCCCTTATTGCTGTAGTTGCCGTTGAAGGTGAAGGTCCCATTGCCTTCGTAAACATTGTTGACGTTGAGTTGCGTTTGAACCCACTCTCCGCCGAACGCAAGCTGATGTTTGCCATGCACCCAGTTCAGATCGTCGGCGAGCGCCAGCGTGTTCACATTGAAATGAGCTGCCGAGCACGTGCCGCAATAAATGCTCCACTTGTTGGTGACCGTCAATTGCATCCCGACCGTTGTCATGTCGTAGATATTGACGCCGACATTGCTCGAATTGATGCCGCGAGCATCCGGGCCGCGGTTGTCGCGCCGCCGCATTACCGTGGCATGGGCAGAATTCACAAGGTTCTTGCTTACCAGGTAAGTCTCTCCCAGCGTGAACGATTGTGCCCGCTCCGAGTTGCCCGCGTTGGTGGTCAGCAGGATATTGGTCGGCGAATAGAACGCGGGCGACTGAAAGCCTTCCAGGAAATAACGGCCATAGAGGCTGTTATTGGTGCTCAGAGTCGCATCCACGCGCGTGACGAACTGGTTATCGCGCACTTGCGAAGGGATCGCATAGGTCACCAAGCCATTCGCAGCGGTCGACTGGGGAAGATATTTCACCAGAGCGAGTGCTGCGGGACTCGGCTTCCAGGTAACGCCCGGCGTGGTGGCATAGTTGTTGCCGATCAGCTTGATACCGGTGAGAGGATCCAGGAGCTGGGTGGAGTCGGAGGCCGAAAAATCGCCCGCCAGGTTCGCGGCCGTTGGCACATAGGCCGTGGTGTTCGATTGCGTTTGGGCGTTCACCCAGCGCTGATAGCCCACAAAGCCAAACAGTTTGTCGCGGATGATCTTGCCGCCGAACGTGCCGCCAAACTGGTTCTGGTGCAGCGTGTCCTTTGTCGTCGAGAAGAAATTGGTTGCATCGATATAGTTGTTGCGGATGAACTCAAATCCCGAGCCATGATATTTGTTCGCTCCGGAACGGGTGACCACGTTGACCAATCCGCCGGGATGCAGGCCGCTCTGTGCGCCCAGGGCTGCTGTTTCCACACTGAATTCGGCTACCGCGTCCGGGAAGGGAAACGGCATATTCACGTTGGTCATGTAGTCGTTATTGTCGCCGCCATCCAGCCTGTAGTCGGTGGCATTGCCTTGTCCGCCGCCGATCGAGATCACGGCCGAACTGTAGAAGGTCTTGCTTCCCGATTCGTCGTTGTTCTCGTTGGCGTTGACCGCTCCGCCCGTCAACGTGATCAGCGATGTCATCTGGCGTCCGTTGAGGGGCATCTCGGTGAGCGTATTCTGGTCGATCGTCTGCTTGAGCGAACTGTCTTCGGTTTGCAGCGAAAGCCCCGCCGTCTCCACCACGACCGTCTGGTCGGTTCCGCCCACGTTCATTGTGATATTGATAGCGATGCTGCTGCCAACTTCGAGTGTGACATCCGTCTGCCGGTAACGCTTGAACCCCGCTGCCGTTGCTTCTACGGTGTAGCTGCCGATGGGCAGGTTGGGAAAACTGTAAAGCCCGTTGGTGTCCGTGGCCGCCGTATGTTTCACCTGCATGGCGGTATTGGTCGCGGTGACCGTCGCATGTTGAATCAGCGCTCCGGTGCTGTCGGTGACCACACCCTGGATGTTGCCCGTGCCCGCCGTCTGGGCACTGCTTTTCGCCGCAATCAGCAGGACGGCGATACAGAAGCAAACTGCGATCCAGCGGTTGAGTCTTTCGAACGCTTTGAATCGTTTGTTTCGCATTGAAGCCTCCATTTGAAGTGGTGGTAGCTGCACGCAGGGATTCAGGCTCGTTCAAGATTGCTTAAAAGCGCTCTTCCTCTTTCTGCGTACCGGGCCTGGCGTCTCTTGTCGCAGAATGTTCGTCTCACATTCTGGTCCGAACCTATACAGAGGTCTGACCACACCTGTCAAGAAATTTTCAAAGAGGATTCCGGATTCTCCCTGAGCTCTTGCGCAGGAATGCGCATCTGGCCTGGGGGGAGGGTGGAAGAGTCCGTTAACCCACAGGGGATTGGACCGTGCGCTGCGATTGGGCGCTTTCGCGGGATTGCTGAAAACTGTATTTACCCTCTTGACAGTCATGGCCTTGTGGTCAGACCATGGGTGTTCGATCCGCAAGCGGGCTTGGGGCTGGGTAAAACAATCGGTTTGTTTCCGCGTTGACCGCGCCCTTCGT
>JAATFE010000347.1 GCA_015655365.1 Terriglobales bacterium | reverse complement strand
TACAAGGAGATGGCGCAGAGAATCGCCGCTATCCAGGGCAAGGACGGGTTGTGGCGCAGCGGACTGCTCGATCCGGACGCTTACGATTTGCCCGAGGTGTCAGGATCGGCCTTCTTCACCTACTCGCTGGCCTGGGGCATCAACCACGGCATCCTGGATCGTAAGACTTACGAGCCGGTGGTCAAGCGGTCGTGGGCCGGAATGTTGAATCACATCTATGCGGATGGACGCCTGGGATCGATCCAGCCCATCGACGGCCAGCCGGGCAAATTCAAGCCTTCGGCGAGCTACGTCTACGGCGTTGGCGGCTTCCTATTGGCAGCATCCGAACTGGACACGTTAACCGGCAAATAAAGAGGGCAATTCCATAGCATGGGCGAGGCAATCCCTCGCCCGCCCTTTGAATCGAGTGCTTCCACTGTCTGTAAGACCCGGCTCCCGCCGGGGGTAGCAATTTGCGACGATAGCATTTTCGTCTTCCCGGCACCGCCCGGAGAAGCTTCTCTTCCAAACCTGCTCAAGACCATACAACTTCCTCTCGCAGACTCTTGCGGCGCCACACTCAAGGCTGCTTCAGGATTGCGGCGGCGGGAGAAGAATGTCCGGGATCGCTTGTCGCGGGTGCTTGGCCGAGAGCGCTCATGGGACGATTGCGCTTTTGGGCACAGGCCTGTGCAAGGAAAGATTGAGAGTGCGCAGCAGGGTTCCCGATGGGTCGCTTGAATAGTCCCAGAACATGACGCCGCCGAGCTTGTGAGTGAGGACATAGCGGCTTTTAGCGGCAAGGGATTCGGGATCTTCATAGGAAACAAAGATCTGTTTGTCGGCGCTATAGAGGTAGGGCACGGATGCAGCCTCGTCCCAGTAGCGGACAAATCCCTGGTTCAGCATGGTTTCGGAGATGAGGCTGTAGGGGGCATAACCCCTCGGGGTGGGCTTGCCGGCCTGGAAGAGGCCATGACCGGCAGCAGGAACTTCGCCCCAAACATGCCCGTAAAAAGGCACGCCGAGGAGGATCTTGGCCGCGGGAACGCCAGCTCGTTCAAACGCGCGCACAGAGGCGTCGGCGGAGACCTTCTTGGGGTCTGCTGAATTTGTAAAGAGCGGAGCGTGATGGCCCGTGTGCGTGTCGGAACTTGGCTCGTAGTAGTCGTAGGCCATCAGATTGACGGTATCGACGTACCGCTGCACATTTGCCATTTCGGTGTGAGCAAGATAGTCGTCGGAAGCGCCGGCTGCGATGGTGAGGTAAAGTTTCCGGCCGCGCCGGCTGGTCTCTCTATCGAAGTGCTGGCGCAGTTCCTTGAGCAGCAGGGTGAAGTTCTGCTTGTCTTCGCTGCGGAAGGCGTGGCCGGAGCCGGCCATTCCCGGATACTCCCAGTCGATATCGAGTCCATCCAGATCGTACTGGCGGAGAAACTCCATCACACTTTGAATGAAAAGCTCTCTGCTTTGCGCGGTGAGTGAGACATCCGAAAAGTCTGTAGACCACTGCCATCCGCCCACCGAGGCCAGAATCGCAAGGTGCGGATTCTGCTTGCGCAACGCTGTGAGGTAGGCAAAGTTCTGGGCATCCGCGGCAAATCCGGTGACCATGCGCCCGTCCTTGATGTTGGCGAACGCGCAGTTGATGCGGCTCATGCTATGCGCATCGATCTGGCCTGGAGTGAGAACCGCATCCCGTTGAAAGACATAGCCGACCACCATCGGCTCGGGGAATTTGCGAGCGGCGGAGGCGTAAGGAGTGATCGCGGCGAGCATAAAGCCGAGAATCGCGAACTGAAATCGTATCATGGATACTTCCTAAGCAATGGTACCAAAGCAGTGCAGCGTTCACTGTACTGAGCACGCGCGGTACTCCTGTGCGACCTCGTTTGAGAAGGAACGGCGGATCATCCATACACTGAGACTATTGCCGGTTTTCTTGCTGTCCAGCTTCTCCGTTTGCTGGGGCCAACTCGACATGCTCGTCGACCAGGTTGGTTACGAGGAGCGCGCGGCTTGCACAAGAGAGATGGGAGAATATACTTCCGAATCTCGCCGAAGCATCGCGAACAACGCCCCCACAAGCGGTTGGCAGAAAAATCGGCGCGCTGTCTGGAATCGTGTTTGTGGAGGATAGGCAAGAAGTGCGAGGAGAAATCGTGTTGCGTCCACGCAAAGCATTCATTCGTCTTTTTCCATTAATTGCGACTGCCCTTGCCGTATCTCTTTTTCTCAGCGTAGCCCAGAGGCAGCAGCCGAAATTCAGGGTGGTCGCCATCGCCGAGCATGGCGGAGTTCATCAACCTTTTGTCGACGCGGCCAAGATTTGGCTCGCCAAGGTGGTATAGCTGGCTGCCCAATCCGCGCGCCAACAAGGACGTGAAAGTTCTGCTGACGCTGCTTGTACCGACTGGAATGGGAACTGAAACGCCGAATGGTTTCGATGCCGGACGAGACCATTCGGCGCTTCGATTTGAGCATTGCCGCCCGGACTCTCCGCGATGAGAACGGCTAGCCCGCGCCACCTCCACCATTTGCAACAATGAAGCTCCAGACATTTCGGCCAGTGTGCGCGACGTTTGAGTGGCTCTGTTGCCGATGCTATTGCGATGGTAATGCCCTGCATTTAGTTGCACATATGGGACTTCTACCGACCCTGAACCTGGGAATCGCCTCTGCGCAATACATATAAAGCCAGGAAAAGAGCATCCAATAAGTTGGAGGCGAATGAGTGAAGAAGCTGGCAAGCGCAACCGATCCCTTGTGGTACAAGGATGCGATCATCTATGAGCTTCATGTGCGAGCCTTCGCCGACTCGAACGGCGACGGCATCGGGGATTTTCCTGGTCTGGTCTCGCGCCTCGACTATTTGCAGGATCTCGGCGTCACGTGCCTCTGGCTCCTGCCATTTTTCCCTTCGCCCTTGCGCGACGACGGCTACGACATCGCCAACTACACCGACGTGAATCCGTGCTATGGAACTCTGGGCGACTTCAAATTGTTTCTTGCCGCTGCCCACAAGCGCAACATGCAGGTCCTTATCGAGTTGGTGATCAATCACACCAGCGATCAGCACCCCTGGTTCAAGGCAGCACGCCTTGCGCCGCCCGGCTCTGAGGCGCGAGAAATGTACGTCTGGTCCAATACGGACCAGCTCTACAAGAATGCCGGCATCATTTTCTCCGACACGGAAAAATCCAACTGGACCTGGGATGAGACAGCCAAAGCCTACTATTGGCACCGATTCTTTTCGCACCAGCCCGACCTCAACTTCGACAACCCCAAGGTCTTGGAAGAGGTTCTCAAAGCCATGCGCTTCTGGCTCGACCTGGGTGTGGACGCGCTGCGCATGGACGCGATTCCGTATCTTGTGGAGCGCGATGGGACCGCCTGCGAAAACCTGGCCGAAACCCATCTTGTCGTGAAGAAAATTCGCGCTGCCATCGACACCGAGTACGCCAACCGTCTGCTCCTGGCTGAGGCCAACGAGGCGCCTGCCGATGTCCGGCCTTATTTCGGCGATGGCGACGAGTGCCACATGGCCTTTCACTTTCCCTTGATGCCGCGCATCTACATGGCCCTTCGCCAGGAAGACAGTCTGCCGATCACCGACATCATGGCCCAAACGCCGTCTATCCCCGCCAATTGCCAATGGGGCCTGTTTCTTCGCAATCACGACGAACTCACGCTTGCGTTGGTCACCGACGAAGAGCGCGACTACATGCACATTGCCTACTCGAACGACCCCCGCATGCGCGTCAACGGCGGCATCCGCCGGCGGCTCGCGCCTCTGCTCGACAACAACCGGCGCCGCATCGAGTTGTTGAACTCACTGCTGCTCAGTTTCCCGGGAACGCCTATCCTCTACTACGGCGACGAAATCGGCATGGGCGACAACATCTACCTTGGCGACCGCAACAGCGTTCGAACCCCCATGCAATGGAACTCGGACCGCAACGCAGGTTTTTCAAAGTGCGATCCCGCCCGGCTCTATTTCCCTGTCATCATGGATCCCGTCTACGGCTACCAAGCTATCAATGTAGAAGCCCAGCTCAGCGACCAGTCGAGTCTTTTGCATTGGACCCGGAATATGGTCGCCTTGCGCAAACTCTTCCAGGTCTTCGGCCGTGGAACCCTCACATTCCTGAATCCGATCAACCGCAAGATTCTTGCCTACCTCCGCGACCTTAAGCGCGACGACGGCTCGCACGAGATCGTTCTTTGTGTGGCAAACCTCAGCCGTTTCTCCCAGCCCGTCTCCCTCGACCTGGCCGGCCACAGCGGCGCTGAGCCTGTTGAGATGTTGGGGTATGTTCCCTTCCCCACCATCAGCGAGGCTCCTTATGTCCTCACTCTCTCACCGTACGCATTCCTATGGCTCGAGCTTCAACCCTCAAGTTTGAAGGTGGCTTGACCCTCCCTGGCTTGGTGGAAGCTTCTGCCTGCCAAGCGATCGATCAATCGACGACTGCAGAAAGCCTGGAACAGGCTTAAGATAAGGCTCCCGAATCACGATGGCGACAACAGATCCAATTTCCGAGATCGTCACCCCTTCCGCTCCCGCGAGCGTCGGACTCCTCGTCATGCTTGCCTCCATGCCGGCAGAGCAAGTGGAGAGTGTCCTCACCAAGCTCTCCGCAGCCTTCCCGGCCGAAGACCTGCTCATCGCAGCGCCCGATGAGAGCTGCGCGGACTCTTTTCCTTCTCTTCGAATCGTTGCCGCGCCGGCGTCTACCCCTTCCTCGACCCTCACGGCAGCAAACTTCGTGCATGCCTACCAACTCGCCCAAACGCACGAGGCACGCGCCATCCTCGTATTGGGCCCGGAGTCTTGGTCGCTTGAATCGATTGCATTACATAGCCTTGGCAGCGCTGTTCTCACCACTCCTATCGACCTTGCCGTCTCTCGCTACGCCCTGCGCCCGCGTGTCAGCCTGGTCACCTCCGCCATCCTCTATCCGCTCACCCGTACTCTGTTTGCCTCACGGGTTCGTTTTCCCCTGGCCATCGATCTCGGCCTTTCGCCTCGCATGGCTGAGCGCCTCGCAAGCGCTGCGCAACGATTTGTTGCGGCCGACCAAGGCGAAGCTCCCCTCTGGCCTGTCAACGAGGCCACGGTTTCCGGGTTTGCCATTGGACAATTCGATGTTGGCCCTCTCGTCCAACCTCACCCCAGCGCCCCCGACCTCAACACCATGTTCCCCCTGGTCACCGGATCTCTCTTCTCCGACATCGATGCCAAGGCTGCATTCTGGCAGCGCCCGCGCCAGTTGCCGCCCGCGCGCGAACCCGTGCCCATCGAGTTGGCGCCCTCCAGCGATTCGGCCGCCGAGATTGCTCCCATGATCAACGCTTTTCATCTTGCGTACTCCAACCTCTATGAGATCTGGTCGCTCGTCCTGCCGCCAAACTCCTTGCTCGGGCTCAAGCGGCTCTCTGCACTCGACGCTGCGGCATTCCGCATGCCCAACAGCCTCTGGGCGCGCATAGTCTACGACTTTGTCCTCGCCTACAGACTCCGTACCATCAATCGTGGGCATCTGCTCGGCGCACTGATTCCGCTTTACCTGGCTTGGGTTGCAAGCCACATCAACATCACGGCCTCTGGCGCCGATCCCGAAGGTCACATTGAGTCTGTCGCCGCCGCATTTGAGGCCGAAAAATCTTACCTGGTCTCGCGCTGGCGATGGCCAGACCGGTTCAACCCATGAGTATCCCGAATCGAATACGGCTCCGGTAGAAAGCACGAGAGTCGATTCAAGGAGTGAGTTTATGCAAAACATTCTTGCTACCATCCTCCAGCCAAACCCGAGCCAGGCTGCGCCTGTCGATAACGCCTCGGTCTGGCACCAAATGTCCGATGCGCTCCATCAATCGCTCTTCCGCATCCTCTCGCAACTCATCGCCATTCTGCCCGGCATCCTGGCGCTCGTGATTGCTTTGGCAGTCTTCACTCTGCTCGGGATGGCCCTTTCTGCGCTGCTGCGACGTGGACTGACACTGCTCAAGTTTGACGACCGCCTCGCGCGCAGCCGCTCCAACAACGACTGGACGCCATCTACCTCCCCAACTGCGTTGATCGGCCGCACCTCTTTCTGGGCTTGCGTATTGCTCGGGCTTGTCGTCGGCGTCTCTGCATTTGACGCTTCCTTCGCAACCGGTGCCACGCTACCCATCTCGTTGCTGCCCTACCTCACTCACGTCACGGGCGCCGTATTCCTGCTCATTGCCGGCACTTTTCTTGCGCGCTTTCTGGCCCGTTCAGTCCTCATCGGAGCCGTCAACACCCAGATTCAATACGCGCGATTTCTCTCGCTTGGCGTCAAGTGGCTCGTGCTCGTGCTTGCCGGCGCCATGGCGCTCGACCATCTGCAAATCGGCGGAATCGTCGTTGAGTTGACCTTTGGCATCCTCTTCGGCGGCATCGTCCTCACGCTCGCTCTCGCTGTGGGTCTGGGCTCGCGCGACCTCGTCAGTCGCTCGCTCGAAGGTCACGCCGAGCACTCCAGCGAGCGCAGCGGCCAACCCTCGACTACCCCAACCGCCGGTCCCGAAGATTCCATCCGGCACTTTTGAAGCTCTCTTGGCTCTGGATCACTGATGTCTCGCTGATTCAGAAAATGACATCGGACGTTAAGCCATTTGCTGTTACAGTGGTCCCAATTACACAGGGAAGCCGGCTTGGATTGTTTAGAACTGAATCAGGAGGGGTGACATGCATTTCTTTCGCATGAGATTGATCCTTGCGCTCGTCGTGGGAATCACGCTGGTCTCTGTTGCCTCAACCTACTTTGAAGTGTTGGCGCACAAACACATCTTGCGTCAGGATTTGCAAAGGCGCGCTGTTCAGAAGGCTACCAGTCTTGTGCCCGAAATCGAGTTGGCGCTTGCCGGGGATCAGAATGCGAAGCTCTCGGCAGAGGTCGCGCGGCTGCGCACAAGAGAAGCAGCCCTCGGCCTCGGCGTCTATGACGCGCAGGGAAAGCTTGTGGCTTCGGCAGGACCGGTTGCGGTGTTCAGTGCGCTGCCGCGCGGTCCGGTAGACAAAGTCACCCAGCACGGAGTTGAAACCTCGGCATTCGGACACGATGCGGACGATCAGTGGCTGGAGGTGGCCGTTCCGCTGAATACGGGCGGCCATGTCCCTGGAGCACTGGTGCTCCTCGATGACGCAGGGTACATTCGAACCGAAAGCGCAGAAGTATGGGGCCAAAGCTTTCTGCGGATTGTCGCCTTTGTCGTGCTGATCGCGGCTGTTACGGTGTTCATGGTCCGATGGTTCCTGCTGAATCCCATGACGCGCGTAGCGGAACGGTTGCGGCGTCTGCGCTTGGGCCACATCGACGAAGTGGGAGAAGACAGCAGTAAGGAGCTGAGCTTGTTCTCTCCCATCGCTCGCGAAGTGGAGTCCATGGCCGAAAACCTCATCGAGGCGCGCGCAGCCGCGGCCTCGGAAGCGCGTTTGCGCGATGAGGGAGCACACATTTGGACAGCGGAGCGGCTGGCCGCGAACATGCAGGAGCGGTCCGGCTCAAGCCGCATCTTCGTGGTATCGAACCGCGAGCCGTATACACACGTTCGAAAAGGCCGAGAGACGGTTTGCATCGTTCCCCCCAGTGGACTCGTTACGGCCATCGAGCCCGTTCTGCGCGCCTGTGACGGCGTATGGGTAGCACATGGCAGCGGCAGCGAGGACAAGGCGAATGTGGACGAGTTCGACCGCCTGCGCGTGCCGCCCGACGATCCACAATACACCCTGCGCCGGGTTTGGCTGTCGGCCGAAGAAGAAACAGGCTACTACGACGGCTTCGCCAACGAAGGATTGTGGCCGCTCTGCCACATCGCGCACACGCGGCCTATTTTTCGTGCCTCGGATTGGGAGTGCTACAAGGAAGTGAACAAGAAGTTCGCCGTCGCTGTCATCGAAGAAATGAAAGACAGCCCCAACCCCACCGTCTTTATCCAGGACTACCACCTGGCGCTTCTTCCGCAATTGGTGAAAGCGGCACGGCCCGATGCGCGGGTGGCTATCTTCTGGCACATTCCATGGCCCAATCCAGAAGCCTTTGGCATTTGCCCTTGGCAAGCGGAGTTGCTTGACGGCCTGCTCGGCGCGGACCTCATCGGCTTCCATATTCCTCTGCATTGCAATAACTTTCTTTCCACGGTTGACCGCGTGTTGGAGTCGCGCACCGATCGGGAACACATGACAGCCAGCAGGAAAGGTCACGTCAGCACCGTGCACCCTTACCCTGTCAGCGTGGCATTGGATAGCATGCAGAAGAACCGCGAAGCCAAAAAGCCGTCGCGGGACACACTGCTTGCGGAGTTTGGCTTGCACGCTGAAACTCTCGTAATAGGCGTGGACCGCATGGACTATACCAAAGGAATTGTGGAACGTCTGACCGCCATCGAACTTCTTCTGGAGGAGCATCCGTGGTACCAGGAACGGCTTACGATGGTGCAAATTGCGGCGCCGAGCAGAACGCGGATTGCCAGCTATCTCGATCTGCATCGGCGTGTCGAGATGACCGTGGAGCGCATTAACCAGCGCTACCAGACGCCGCAGTGGAAGCCGGTGCTATTGATCGAGAGGCAATGCAATCACGAGGAGGTTGAGCGTTGGTACCGAGCAGCCGACCTTTGCCTGGTCACTTCATTGCACGATGGCATGAACCTGGTGGCCAAGGAATTTGTAGCCGCGCGCGACGACGACGGCGTGCTGGTACTGAGCAAGTTCACCGGCGCGGCCATCGAACTGGGCGATGCGCTTCTGGTCAATCCGTATGACACCGAAGGCGTAGCCGCGGCTGTCCACCAGGGCCTGGAAATGGGCTACACCGAGCGGCGCACTCGCATGCAGCGAATGCGCCGCCAGGTGATGGAACACAACGTTTACCGCTGGGCTGCCACATTGCTGGGCGATCTGCGCGAGCTGCGTATGGAGAGCTCTAGTGTTGCCGATCCGGGCCATGCCGGGCCGATAGTTGTTCCTCCCAAGTCCAATGCCGCGCGCAAAAGGGCGTAGCACGTGAGAGAGGTAACTGTCCGCACCGAGGAAGGACCTGCCGTGAAATGGACACGCAATGGTGCCCGTCGCGATGCGCCTGTTGCTGGCCCCCCTTGCTGCTCGAATGGCGGACAGTCCCCGTACTCGAAAAACGACGATTGGGGGCTTCCCAAGTCCGAAGCTGAAGAGTGCCAAACCGAGATCTGCGTCGATCGGTGCGCAGAATTAGAGCGGTTCTCCAATTAACGTGCACTGACCGGACTAGGTCTTTGACTGCATGAATTCGTACCAGCGCTGGGTGCCCCAGGTCTCGCTTTTGAGACCTGAGAGAGCACGAACCCAAGGGACAAAATCAATTGGTCAATGACCGAGTGCTAAGGTGGCTTTTTCTTGAGAAAAAAGCCACTCGGCGGCAGTGGTTTCGGTCTACGGCAATTGGAGAACCGCTATAACTGCGACTTACTGCCACGACTGAATTCGAACCGGCGGCCCCTTCCGTGTCAATCTGCATTCTATATTTATTTTCAACAACTTAACCGTGCGTGGAATACCGCATAAGCTTGGGTGCCCGCTCGGCGAATTGAATGACCCAATCGGTGCTTGATCCTACGTCTGGCCCGCCAAAACGCGCTTCGGGCACACGCCGGATGACGGACTGGGCGAATGATGTCCATTCGGCGAGATATTTCGCAAAATCCCAGTCGGGGCCACGCAGCCGAGTGTTGTCGTTCTTGTAGTACTCGGGCTCATTGCCGATCTGGAAGCAGATGAGCCGCGGACCAAGGACACTGCGCCGCGTCAGCCGGTTCTCGGGAATTGCTGCACAAGTGTTGTTTGTCCCGTCCGGACCTGTGTTTCCTGCTACGACTTTGGGATCTATTGAGATTTGTTGCATTGGAATAACTTTCCTTTCCGCGGCTGTTTGTCGGTGGCTCAGTTTGTTCTTTCTTCCCGTTGCAAACTAGCGTCGCTTCAGCGCTCCTCGATCGTGACGGTTCCCGACAGATCCTTTTCCAGAGTCCACCATTGGCCCTCGCGCTGCGCTTTCACCGGAGCACCATCGGCCAACACTTCGCTCGCACCCTCTGACGCCTGTGCCGTATACATTTCGCCACACAAGTTGCAGCGCAAACGCTCGACTTTGTATGCCGTGGCGGTCAATATAGCCTGCCCGCTGACCGGAATCCGCTACAGCGGGCTCCAATGGAGGGATGTCGATTGGAAGAGCTGTTGCATCCATATCGAACGGCGGTGGATTCGTAGTGATGTCGATGAGCCCATTTCAACACGAATACCGAGGTGGTTCAGGAGCTTTGGGTGAAGCTGATTGACTTCGGGAACCATAAACTATTGATAAATATGGTAGGCACGACTGGATTCGAACCAGCGACCTCTTCCGTGTCAAGGAAGCGCTCTAACCAACTGAGCTACGCGCCTGCAAACAACCAAGACTTAGTCTATCAGGATCTTGGCTATGGGGAAAGGCGGGCTGCCGGGAGTAGTGGCCATGCTGTACTATCGTTGACTAACGAAGCATAGACTCCTGCCAGGGAACCATATTCAAAGGTTTACGGGACGGGTGCGGTGCATGAACCTTCCGGAGCGGACTAATCGGCTCTGGGGCTGCTCCGGGCGCCGATTGCGCCGGCGGTGGGAAAACTGGATTGCGGGTGAACGAACCTGTCATGGCCGAAATTCCGACGACTCGATTGAACCCATTTCGCACGGCTCCGAACCTGCTCACGTTGCTGCGCATCTGCCTGGTGCCGTTCTCCGCGGCTGCTATTCTCGAAGGCCACTACGCGTGGAGCCTTGGCCTGTTTGTAACGGCGGGACTGACGGATGCGCTGGACGGTACGCTGGCGCGGTTGCTCAAGCAGCGCACCATGCTGGGCCAATACCTTGATCCGGTGGCCGACAAACTGCTGCTCAGTACGCTGTTCCTGGTGCTCACCCATCAAAGGCTGATTCCGATCCGGGTGACGGCGCTGGTTTTTGGCCGGGACGTGGGAATCCTGGTGGTGGCGGCGATTCTCTATGCGGCCGCGGGGCGGCGGGAGTTCGGGCCGAGCATCTTCGGCAAGGCAAATACGCTGGTGCAGGTGAGTGCGGTGGCGTCTGTGTTGCTGCACCAGATCACTCCGGCAGGTTGGATCCTGGTGGTGCGCACGGTGGCGCTGGACGCCACGATGGTGCTGACCGTGGCCTCTGGGCTGCATTACGCTTGGCTTGCATCCAGACGCACCGTCACTTCCGCGGGGAGCGCCCCAGGCGTTAAGTAGATGATTGTTCCGTAAAGGGCAGCAGGTTGGCCTTCGTTTCGCGAGGATAGCGAACCCGATGGCCGATTCGCCAAGGAGGCGGTGCGATCCGAACAAGCGTTCGTCTCGGTCCTAACGCACCAAGGCGAGTCGTGCTGCTCAGGATGGCACCTTCCTTCAGGGGCATTCTGTCGGGCGGATCAATGGCACGGTTCTTTATTCGTCGTCCGCGACGTCCTCCGGTTCGACGGTGTCTTCCATCTCCATGTCACGGAATTCCTCGGAGTCAAAGACCTCGCCACACTCCAGACACTCGACAAACTCAACGTCGTCGTGCCGGGAAACAATTCGTACCTTGGGATGCTTGCAGATGGTTGCCATTGCGTCGGGATCGAGTAAAAAATACTCTTTGCGCCAGATTGTATCGGTCTTTTCGACAATTTCAAACGTATATTTGTTGAAATCTCAAGTCGGCGGCCCAGAAAGTTCCTGTGCCCGACTGGAATCCTCCGTGGCTGGGCTTGTAAAGCCGACAGAAACGGTCGTATACTGAACGCGGACTGAAGAAGTCGGATATTGACATGCTGAAGTTGACCAAAAAGGCGGATTACGGGTTGATGGCGCTCAAGTACCTCGCCGAGCACCCCGAAATCATTGCGCTCAGCGCGAAGGACGTGGCCGATGCGTATGGGATCCCCGCGCAATTGCTGGCCAAGATCCTCCAGCAACTGACCAAATCGGGCCTTCTGAAGTCTCATGCCGGCATGAACGGCGGCTATGCTTTGGCGCGGGATGCGCGCCAGATTTCGGCCTTCGAAGTGATTCACGCGATTGACGGGCCGTTTTTCATTACCTCCTGCACCAAGGGCACCAAAGGCTGCGAACTGACGCCGAGCTGCACCATCAAGGAACCCCTGGCGCGCGTGAACGAGACCATTGCCGGAGTGCTGAAGAGCATCAGCATTCAGGATCTTGCGGAGCACGAACAACCCGCGAAAAAGGCGCTCGAAGCAAGCGGGTTGGTAGCGTTAACGCTGTAACGGAAGTCTTTCCCCCTCCGTGAAGCGGAGGAGCGCAATCATAAGGATGGAGCCCAGATGAGCACAGTTACCAGCCAAGTAGAAGTGCCAGCAGGGGTGAACCTGCCGATTTACATGGATAATCACGCCACCAGCCC
>JAATFE010000390.1 GCA_015655365.1 Terriglobales bacterium | reverse complement strand
GGGCCTGCGGCCGACGAGGCAGGGGCAGACGATACGGTTTCAGCTTTCGGGGCCGGCCAAGCTGTCGATTTCGCGGCCCGGCGATTTTTTGAACCGGGCCTCGATGCTGTTTCTGTTTGCCGGCGCGCCCCCGCCGCCGATACCTCGCGGACCGGCGATCCATGCCTATCAGCCGGGAGTTTACCGGGGGAGCCTGAATCCCAAAAGCGGCGAAACGCTTTACCTTGCGCCGGGCTCGTACTTCTTCGGCAGCTTGAATTTGTGGAAGGTGCACGACGTAAAGGTTCTGGGCAGGGGAACCATCGTCTACGATGGCCCGCAGGACCCATCCAACGACGAGGGCTGGATGCAGAGGCCGGACTGGCACTGCATCGGGGCGCTGGAAGCCAAGAATGTGGAGATCGACGGGTTGACCTGCATTGTGAGATCGAGGACCTGGTCGATCCAGATGAAGGACTCGACGGGGTTCAAGTACGACGATCTTCGGGTGATTGGGGGCAACCCCGGCAACGCCAACCAGGACGGCATGGATTGGCTGGGTGGCGGCGGCACGATTGTGAAGAACTCTTTTCTGCGTGCTTCGGACGATGTGTTTGCGATGCAGGGCAACTGGGACGGCTACAAGGAGCAGGACATGCTGCGGCCGGGCCGCGATGTGCAGAACATCCTGATCGAGAACAGCGTTCTGTCGACGAGCATCTCGAACGTTGTGCGCGCGGCCTGGCCGCGGAAGGTCTTCAACGCGCGGAACTTTACGCTGCGAGACTCCGACATTTTGCATGGCGGCATCGGGGCCTGCGGACAGACGTTTGGACTGCTGGGCTTTTGGGGCGCAAACGGGGCCAAGGGGATCACTTCGAACTTCACGTTCGAGAACCTGTTTCTCGACAACTGGTATTCGCTGGTGCAGATGGAGCAGACGCAGCCGGGGGTGCAGGGCGTGACCTTCCGCAACATTTGGGAGCTGGACCAGCCGCCGCTGGTGGGCTCGACGATCATGGGCAAGGTGGCGGGGGTGGTCTTCGACAATGTGAAGCTTGGCCAGAACAGGGCGGCCAACAATGCCGACCTGCAACTGACGGTTACGGGGGGCGCGGAGCAGGCAAGCTTCACGGCAACTCACGGGCCGGTGGCGGCATTCACGGTGGTTCCGGCGGTGTTTGCGCCGGGGCAGACGGTGACTTTTATCGCGCAGCTCTCGCCGGGGGCACGCTTCACGTGGCTGTTTGGCGACGGAACAAAAATCGTCGGGACCCACGCTCACATCGTGCGGCACCGCTTTCCCGACAGCAAAGGGACCGAACTGGATGGAGCCAACGGAGCGGGCCGCTTCAGGGTTCTGCTGGAGGCCACGGATCGGGCAGGGCACCAGGACTGGGCGTCGCAGGGACTGGTGGCGGTGGACCGTTGGCGCGATGCGACGGCCTCTGCCGGCACGATTTTGCCTGGGCTGACCTGGCAGATTTACCCGGAAGCGTGGACCCAATTGCAAAGCCTGGCAGGGCAGCAGCCGGTTTTTAGCGGCGACTCTCCGGGGCTGCACGCGGATTCCAAAGGATTTACGCGGTATGTGGCGGTATGGGACGGCCTGATCGACATTCCGGTGGATGGCGGCTACACCTTCCATTTGCTGGCTCGGGATGGGGCGCGGGTGGTGATCGACGGCGTGGAAGTGGCCAAGACCGGCCCGCCGTTTGCGCAAGTCTGCGGCTCACCGGGGAATGCGATGCGCTATGATCGGGGCTCGCTGGGGCTGCGCGCAGGCAAGCATGTGCTTCACCTGGAAGGGCTGCACTCGGTCAGCCAAGGGACGCCGCGTCTGCTGTGGGAAGGGCCGGGGCTGGCGCTGAACGACGTGCCGACGGCGGCGTTCAGCCATTTGCGCGTGGATGCGGTGAGGCAGGGAATAGGGGGAAAGAAGTAGGGGAGAGGGAGCAAACAGGGAGTAGGGAGTAGGGTTCGTGCTCTGCGACTTCTGCGACCGGCCGCCTCCAAAAGCAGGTCCCCTTCGGCTCCGCTCAGGAGTGGCTTTTACTTTGTTTGCTCAAGAGGAACGGTG
>JAATFE010000291.1 GCA_015655365.1 Terriglobales bacterium | reverse complement strand
TGCGGGGTTGGAGGTGGACACCGCCGATTTTTTGGCCGGCTGCGACCGGGAAGGGGCAGGGTTCGGAAAAGTCAAAGGCCAGTCCGGAGGGGGACTCGCAACCCTTGATCGGCCACTCGGCGGTCATCTCGTTGGCGGCGGCATCGAGGCGGACAATCTCGTTTTTGTCTTCGATATTGACGAAAATCGTGCCTTTGCCGTCGGCGGCGGGAAACTCCGGCTTGCCGGGCAGAGGGATGGTGGCGACGACTTTTTGTGAAGCGGCATCGATGACGCTGACGTTCTTGCTGCGGCCGTTGAAGGCCCAGACGGTTTGGGTGGCCGGCTCAAAGACCATGCCGTCGGGGTTGGTTCCGGCGGGGATGGAAGCCACGGTGGCCAGGGTGGCGCGATCGAATACGGCCACGGCGTTGCCGCCGCCGTCGGAGATGAAGCCGAATTTGCCGGCTGTGTCGAAAACCACACCGTGGGTGCCCTTGAAGCCGGCAATGGCGCCGACGAGCTTGCCGGTTTGGGTGTCGACTACATCGACCTTGACGCCGTGGGTCAAATAGAGCCGGTGCGCCGGGGAGTCAACCGCGAGGTAATCCCATCCGCCCTCGCCGCCCAGTTTCCAGCGGTCCAGGATCTTGTAAGGCTGTTGTGCGGCAAGCAGGGTGGGGACGGCAAGAACGCCGCAAAGCAGGACCGCGGCCAAACAGGTCCGGACGAGGGAACGAAAGCTGCTCTGAATAGGCATGGAAAACTCCGGGTAAATCTCAGTGAGGATTGCGAAGACCCGCACCGGCGACAAGAAGTGTGCCACAGGTGGGTTAAGTCATGCTGAAGGCGAAGGTTCGGGGGCCGCTATTTCGGCGGCTAGAGGCAGGCGGACAGTGACGGTGGTGCCCTGGTTGGGCAAATCGGGGTTGGGCTGGCTGGCGATGGCGATGGAGCCGCCGGCCCTTTCGGCAATGGCCTTGCAGATGGCCAGGCCCAGGCCGGTGCCGCCGGTGGAGCGGGCGCGCGCCGGGTCGCCACGATAGAAGCGGTCGAAGATGTGGGGCAGCGCCTCGGGAGCGATGCCGTCGCCCTGATCCTGAATCTGCAACTCGGCAGTTTCGGCATCGAGCGTGACGCGAACCGCGACGACCGTCGTCGGCCCGCTGTGCTGGAGGGCGTTGAGCAGCAGGTTGGAGAGGAGCAGGGAACAGTCCTCGGCGGCGACGAGAACCGGGCAGACGCCGGGGGCAGCAATCTTCATTTGGATGCCGTGCAGGTCGGCAACGGTCTCCAGTTGGGCTACCGTTTGGCGCAGGCTGGCGGCAAGATCGCCAGACGGCTGAGGAGCGGAGACCGAAGCAACGCTCTCTTCGCGGGCAAGCGTCAGCATTTTGGCAACGATCTCTTCCAGGCGCAGGGAGTCGGCGAGGCAGCGATCGAGGCCGGCCTGGTACTCCTGGGGAGTGCGGTGCTTCATGCCCAGCAATTGCAGGGTGGATTTGATGACGGCGACGGCGGTCTTGAGCTCGTGGGCCGCGTCCGACACAAAAACCCGCTGCTGCTGAAAAGAGATTTCCAGCCGTTTCAGGACGTTTTCAATGGCCTTGGTGAGCGGCGCCAACTCCGGAGTGGAACGCGCACTGGCGGGAGGGGAGAACTGCCACGAATCCACCGAGACCAGAGCGGCGAGCGCGGCCAACTGACGCAGGGGAAGCAGGCCGCGATGGAGCAGCCAGGCGATGAGAGGACCGGTGACCAGCAACATGAGCAAGCTGCCTGCGGCATAGAACTCGACAGAGCCGTGAACCGCCTCCCATACGCGAGCCGTAGGCGCGCCATAAAAGATGGTGAACTCGCGCAACTTGCCGCCGCCGGGTTCGGCCACGTCGATGGTTCGCGAACCATGGAAGCGGAGGAGGCGGTAATCGCGGCCATTGACGGATAAGGACAGATAGTTGCCGTGCATCGTGGCCGGAGTATTGGGAGGAATGCCCTGCCAGTTGTTGGAACGGCCCAGAATCCGCCCGTTGGCATCGTAGACCACGTAGATGTCGTCGGGCGGAAAGTGCAGGTCGGCCTGGACCAGCATCACGTTGTCCTGGGGGTCGTCTGCGTCCTGCACCGCGCCCAGGATGGAGTCGACGCGCCCGTGCAACAGGACGTCAAAGGAATGGAAGTGGATGTGGCGCTCAAATCCGAAGGAGATAAAGGAGACAAGAACAGCGGAGAGCAGCTCAACCGCCAGCACTGCGCCGATCAGCCGGACGGCGATGGAGCGGGGCATGAACGCGGCAAAGCGAATGGGGAATTTCATTGATCCTCGTTTTGCGCCTGGTCCTGAGTTGCATCCTCGGCTTGCTCCTGGGGTAGCTCGGGAGCAAGCCGATAGCCGCGACCGCGCATGGTCTCGATGACAGGGGCCGGCTCGGGAAGGGCGCCGTCGAGCTTTTTGCGCAGGTTGGAGACGTGGGCCTCGATGACGTTCGAGTGGTGCTCCCAGTTGTAGTCGTAGAGGTGCTCGAGTAGTTCGCGCTTGCTGACGATGACCCGCGGGCGGTGCATCAGGTATTCGAGGATGTGGTATTCGGTGGGCGAGAGATCGATCAAAACGCCTTCGCGCCGGACGATCTGCTCCAAGGTATTCATCTCCAGGCCGCCCACGACGAGAGTGGGGTCGGCCGTGCCTTTGCCACGTCGGATCAGGGCCTTGGCGCGGGCGATTAACTCGCCCAGATCGAAGGGCTTGGCAAGATAGTCGTCGGCCCCGGCGTTGAGCAACTCGATGATGGAGTCGGCGCCGTCCTTGGCGGTGAGGATCAGGACCGGCGCGGAATCCTGGCGGCCGCGCAGGCGCTTGAGCACGCTGAGCCCGTCCAGTTTGGGCAACATCAGGTCCAGAACGATCAGGTCGTAGCAGCGGTTGCAGGCGCAGTCGTCGCCCATCTGGCCGTCTTCGGCCCAGTCCACCGCAAAGCCGGGGCCGTCGCGCAGAGCGGCAGCCAGATTCTCGGCCAGCCGAACCTCATCTTCCACAAGCAACACGCGCATAGTCGTCAATTATCTCCGAGGCAAGATTAAACCAGACTGAAGCCACCTGCGGTGGGGCTGGCGTTTCCCGCACGTACGCAATCTCTGGCTTTCGGAACGACGATTTGAGAATACTTGCTATCGTGGTCGCAATTGCCGGGTTGCTTGTGTTTTTCAGATCTTGTAGGGGATGGAGATGCCGGTTTCTTCAGCCGGGAAGTCGCGGGTGTTGCGGGTGAGAAGGATTCTGTCATTCACTTGCGCGGTCGCCAGAATGATCGCGTCGGGGAGCTTGATCTTGCGTTGTCGCCGCAGGATGAAGGACTGCTCGGCCACATTGTGGGTAACGAGGAGAACGCGGAACGTGCGCAGAAAGGCCCGGATCGGTTTTTCATCGGCCTGGGTGGTTCCGGCCATAACTTCCATCCAGGTGACGACGCTGAC
>JAATFE010000312.1 GCA_015655365.1 Terriglobales bacterium | reverse complement strand
TTGGCGTCCCCGACGGGATTTGAACCCGTGTTATCGCCGTGAAAGTGGTCATCCGTCTCGTAACTTATTGAAACTAGACGGCATGGATAGCGCAGTAAGGCACTTTCAGGCATAGTTGGAGCGGGTTATCGGACTGTTATCGGACCATGATTTGCGAAGTGCTCTGGAGCCAATCGCATGGAACCAGACCTTCGAACAATTCTCGAATCTCTACCGTCCAAGTCGTCCCGTTCTAAACTGGAACCCCACCGCGAACTGATCCGTGAACTGCGCCGTAAGGGGCGAACATACCGCGAGGTCGCGCGGCTCTTCTATGAGCGCCTTGGACTGTACGTCGCGCCCAGCACACTTCACTCCTTCGTAAAAGTCCGGGCCAAGCATCGCAAGCGAACACAATTTGAATGGCCGCCGCTGGAACTCGAAGTTGCAGAGTCACCGGCACTCGACCGCGTTGTCGCCCTCAAGGCAAAGCCGACGGTATGGAGTTCAAAGCCTACCCGCTTCGTCTTCCGTGAAAACGAACCTTTGACCCTGACCAGCAACGGGGGTGAGCAATGACTGCGTATTCAAAGCGTGTTGTCTTCACCATGGGCGGCAAAGGCGGCGTCGGCAAAACTGGCGTCATGGTCTCCTTGGCCGAGTGGTTCGCATTGAACGAGATTCCCGTTACGCTGCTCGATCTCGATACTGAGAATAAGGCGCGTGGCTCTCTCAAGCACTTTTTCAATGGCACTGTGACCAAGGTCAACATTCACACGCCTGCAGGTCTCGATGCCTTCGTCGATCATCTCGACGCGGGCACACCCATCATTCTTGCCGATATGGGGGCCGGTGCCGGACAGGTGGCCGCTGATTGGTTCGAGTCGATGTACGAAGATGTCGCTGCAACTGGCGTTCGCTTTACGGCAGTCGGTGTGGTCACGCCAGATCCGGCCAGCGTTGAGAGCGTCCTTGCCTGGGCAAGCCGCCTTCAAGATCGGGTGGAGTATGTCATTGTCGAAAACGCTACAAGCGCCTTGGCGGATTTCACCTACTGGCGGTCCACCGAACAGGCAAATCGCTTCCGCGAAGCATTCACGCCGGAAATCTTGCAGATGGAGTTTCGGCTTGCGGAACTTGAAAACCCTGTCCGGCAACATGGAATCCAACTGGGACAGGTCGCAGATCGCAAGACCGATGTAGGTGAACTGAAGCGGGCATCACTCGTTATGCGCGCACAAAGCTATCGGCGAAGGCTCTTCTCTGAATTCGACCGTGCAAGGCAGGCGTTCTTGCCATGAGTACAACCACGTCCAACATCGCCAGTATTGCGGAGGGAGAGCCGACGCTGTTCGACTCTCTCGCCCGTCTTGTTCCCGAAGAATTGCAGACCGCATACTATCGCGTTCTCGCGCATACTCGCACACTCAGCCCCGACGATGAAATGCTGCGCATTCTCGAAGCGATGGGCATCCTGGTGCTGCTGACGCGCCATACGCCAAAGGATATTGCTGACGAGCGCGAGCGCTTTCAGGAGTTGCTTGAACTTCATCGGCAATTCTCAGATGATGCGCAGCAGAAGATGTTCGGGCTTGTCCGCGAACTGGAGGCGCGGGTTTCTGATCTGCCAAGAGGAATCAAGGCCGGTCTTGATCCTCAGCAGATTGCGAAGATGCTCGGCGAAAGCCTGCGCCAAAATTTTCTGCAATCGGGCGTGCCCGAAACTGTGAAGGGGTTGCAGGCCACCAGCGCGGCCATGACAGGCGCACAGAAGGAACTCACGACGGCGCTGTACAATCTGTCGGATTCACATGGTGGCGTTGTTGCTCGGGTGGAATATGCCAACAACCGACTGGAGCGTTCCCTTGAGAGTCGTGCGAAGACAATAGACGTGCTCTTGCACGAATGGAAGAGCGATCTGCTACGCATCTGGATTCCGCTGGTTGCCGGAGCAGCGATGTTGGTTGGGCTGTTTGGAGGAATAGAGATACAGGGCTGCCGCGATGCAGCTTCCACTGTTGCGGCACCGCAGGTGCGGACAGCGCCACCGACTGCTACAAATCCAGAACTACCGGCGAAGGCGTCGCCAAGGCCGAGTCGAAAGGGCGCTATAAAGGACGCAAACCCATCGCTGAAGACCCGCAGCACAACGTTCTGAAGCAGGCGGCAGAGGAAACCACCTGGAGAGCGGTCGCATTACAGCTAAGCATTGCGAAGCGACCGTCTATAGAATCTCGCCGCCCAGAGGGACCAGAAATTCTAACTGACTTCCGTTCTCAAGCTGCCCAGCCCCGGACTTCTTGGCGTTTTCATTTATCATTGTCTTCATGAAGGTAAGCTCTCCTGTTCAGAACACGCGTCTCATTGAGTTATTGTTGCTTAGCAACAAGGTCTGGAGGGCCTTCATTCCTGTTAGCTGGATGGTCCTGGTCGCGTTGGCGATCCGTCTGGCTGTCGTGCCGTTTGTCTATGACGAGTGGATGTCTCCGTACAATATTGCTCATTATGAGCAGGGCAATGTGGCGCAGGCACTGCTGGCTGGTCATGGCTTCGGCAGTCCATTCCTGTCCAATCAG
Organism: Terriglobales bacterium; assembly: GCA_015655365.1. GTDB lineage: Bacteria > Acidobacteriota > Terriglobia > Terriglobales > Acidobacteriaceae > Telmatobacter. The sequence goes on along the minus strand of JAATFE010000312.1, from coordinate 1,523 downwards.
CCGTCGGCGATCATGCCGCCAGTCTATCCGCTGATCGTTGCGGCTATCTTCCGCATCTTCGGCATTCACACGCCGGCAGCGATGATTGCCGTGCTGTCGCTCAACTGCATATTTTCCGCGCTGTCCTGTATTCCGGTGTTTCTCATTGCTCGGCGAAGCTTCGGCCCGCGGGTGGCGCTGTGGGCGGGTTGGGGATGGGTTTTCTCTCCATATGGCATCTATTTCTCGGCGGAGTGGGCCTGGTCCACGCATTTGCTGCTGCTGTGCCTGTGCTGGCTGTTCTACATGGCACAAGATCTTGAACGTTCACCAAAACTAAGCCTGTGGGCTGGTTTCGGCCTTCTCGCCGGCTTTGCGGCTCTGACCGAGCCGTCGGCTCTCGTGGTTGTCCCTTTCCTTATGGCTTTGGCCATATGGAAATTGGCCCGCTCAAGCAAAAAATGGATGCTGCCGGGACTGGTTGCTTCGCTAACTCTGGCACTGGCCATCTCTCCTTGGATGATTCGCAATGCCTTGGTCTTTCACCGTTTTATTCCCATGCGTGACAGCATGGGCCTAGAAATGTATCTGAGCAACAATGGGTATTCTTTGCACTGGAGAAGCGGTGATCACCACCCCAACCATGACCCGAAGGAACTGGCAGAATACCGGGCCGGCGAGTTGGCCTTCATGGACCACAAAGCCGCACAGGCAGCTGCGTACACTCATACACATCCTGGCTGGTATGCCGAGATGATTGTACGGCGCGCGGTCTATCTGTGGACCGGCTATTGGAGTTTCGACCGCGCTTACCTGACCCAAGAGCCGCTCGATCCAGCTAATATTCCGGTTGCTAGTGGTCTGTCTCTGCTCGGATTGTTTGGGCTGGTCATTGCCTGGCATCGCCGGCCTTACGAGGTCATTCGTTACGCTGGTGTCTTATTCCTGTATCCCCTGATGTACTACTTTGTTCACCCGGAGGCATATCGTATGCGCCCGCTCGATCCGTTCTTGGTGATCCTCGGCTGTTGCGCGATCCAGGCTTTGCGCGCACAAGTGGCGCTTATCCGGGAAAGAGAAAGTGAACTAGCCTTGCCGCGAGGAAAGACCGAAGCGGCGACCTTAAGCGTCTCTGACGCCGCGTAGGGGGATTTCCGCAGAAAACTGCGGATTCAACTGCGTTGCGGCTCAATTATGAGACGTAGTGTCTGTGTTTCTGCATCCTATTCTATTCTGCAAGTGCAGAGATGACCGCTTGATTCTCTAAAAACAGGACTTTAGATTGTCGAAAATCACTTGGCACCCCTTCAAGAGAGCAAAACCACCTTATCTATCAACAATTTAAACATAACTAGCAAAGCTATCCCCTTGCCACTTTGTTAAGGTATCGTTAATGTTTGTATTACTAATGGACACATGCCTTTGGTAATGTTTAAACTCGCTACCGATGGAGCATATAGTCTCTTTCTACGGGATGTTCGTAGCTTCATCTATCCTCGTGAACTCTCTATTTCTACTTCAGAAAGTTGCGAGTCGGCTAAGTC
>JAATFE010000451.1 GCA_015655365.1 Terriglobales bacterium | reverse complement strand
GGAGAGGCGCAACTGACGGTTTTCTTCGCGCAACTGATCGAGCGTCTGCTTCTCCGACTCGACACGATAGCCGCTCTCGATGGCGTAGAAGTGCTGCAAGCCGTAGACCATGACGAGTGAGAGGAGAAAGGTAGCAGCGACGGAAAAGATCCGCATTTCGCGCGTGCGCACCGGGTCCGACGCCTTGACCAGGCGGGAGTTGTCGATGCTGCGGGCAAAATAGAACTCGGGAGTGCGTACGCCGCGCCGGCGAATCAATTGCTGGGCCATCAGTTCAGTATTCCGCTCGGCAACTCGCGCGCCCAAACTGCGGCCCGCTTCAAAATAAGTTGTTGTGCATGCCGCCATGGTTCCCCTTTCCGAGCTAACAGCCGACAGCCGACAGCTAACAGTTGACAGTTGACAGTTAATTGTTTGGAACCTTCGGCGTCTAACTCAAACCCCTGTTCCCGTACCTACAGTGCTTGACGCCACTGGCAAAACTGTTGACTGTCAGCTGTTTCACTTTCTCTCCGCCGCTCTCAACTTCGCGCTGCGCGAGCGGGGGTTGCGATCCATTTCTTCTTCACTGGCAGTGACCGGTTTCTTGGTCAAAATCTCCCAGATGTTGTTATGCGCGCCCTCGCGCAGACTGTCTTTGGCGATGCGGTCTTCAAGAGAATGAAAGCTGATGACGGCGATTCTGCCGGAGGGCTTGAGCAACCTGGGTGCGGCCTCCAACAGATCCCGGATCTCGTCCAGTTCACGGTTTACGAAGATACGAAGAGCTTGAAAGGTTCTTGTCGCTGGATGAATGCGGTCCTGTTTCATTGCCGGAGCGGCTGCGGCGACAATCCGGGCAAGTTCCCCCGTAGTCGTCAACGGCCGCCCTCGGACAATGGCTCTGGCGATTCTCCGCGACCTCCTTTCCTCTCCGTACTCGTAAATGAGGTTGGCGAGTTGACCCTCGTTTCCCTCATTTACCACCTGTGCGGCGGTCTGGCCGGAGCGCGTATCCATGCGCATATCCAACGGTCCATCCGCCTGAAAGCTAAATCCCCTGTACGCCTCGTCGAACTGCAGGCTGCTCACTCCGAAGTCGGCCATCAGGCCGTCCAGCGAAGCGGGCTTCACATGCTCCGCGATGGAACTGAAGGCCTCGCCCACGAGCGTGATCTTTGGCGCCTGGTCGCCCAGTTCCTCGCAGACCCGGTCCAGTTTGGCCTTGGCCAGAACCAGCGCTTCGGGGTCCCGGTCGAAGCCGATCAGGTGCCCCTTGGGCCCCAGCAGCCGGACGATTCCGGAAGAGTGCCCGGCCATGCCCAGCGTGCAGTCCACGTACGTTCCACCGGGGCGTACCCGGAGAAAATCGATCGTCTCTTGAAAAAGAACCGGCACATGGCGTTCTGTCGTTTTCGTCATGCGCTCCCCCTGGGGAGTTTCGGCATTCAATTGCGCCGGCTGAGAATCGCGGCAATTTCCTTGCGATCCTCTGCCGTGATGGTGTTGGCCGGCAGACTCGCCTCGAACATCTCCCGGTTGCAAACTTCGAGATACTGCATTTTGCCGAAGACCACGGCCGGAATGTCGGCATCCAGCTTGGCCGCCCCGCGCAAAATCTGCGGCAACAGCAACCGGGCCTGGTTATCCATCTCCACCTGCTGACCGTAATAACTGGTCCAGGTCAGATACTTCTGCACGGCGTCGTTCATGCCGCTGGATTCATCGGCAAACTTCTGCTCCTGCTTTTCCCACTCGGGCAATGGCCAGATCTGCGCGCTTTTTCCATCCGGACTGGTGATGTAGAACTGGGAAACGTGCTCGGCATCCATAAGCTGCTTGAAAGCAGCGGGGAGCTTGAGCCGTCCCTTCTCGTCCACCTTCGCCGGATGATTTCCGCGGAATGTAGCCATTTCTGCTCGTCTCTCGCGGCCAATTCCACAAACCTTGCCGCATCTGGTCCGTGCTCGATCCTGCCCTTTCCGGTTTCCTAAGCAGGTTCCCCCGCCACTTCAGGAACCGGATTTTCGGTAGAACGGGGGAAAGAGGAGTAATCTTGGCTTGCAACCAGTCCATCTGCTCCCGTTTATTCCCCTTTACTCCACTTTAGACACGATCATAGACCAGAATCACAATGCATCCAAATTAAAAAACTGTGGAAAGTGGAACGAAGGTAATGGTCAATTTTTAACCACTACTAATAGATAAAATATTTTCCTCTACCACAGCATATAGTGTTTACTACTTTGATCCAAGAAGCGATTCTATGCTCGACAGAATCCTGGCGACGATATATAGGGGAACAAAAAGCGAATATCGAAAAATCCGGCTCGCATTGCGCCCTGTCACATGCAGAAAATCTACTCCTCCGGAGGGCAGTTCAGGCTCTTGGCGCGCTTTGTGACCAGTTTCAATAGATAGAACAGCACCAGCACGTTCACCAGGAACAGGCCCACGCGGACGTAAGTGAGCTTGCGGCAGACCTCGAAGATCTCCCAGGGC
>JAATFE010000163.1 GCA_015655365.1 Terriglobales bacterium | reverse complement strand
GTTTGTAGGGTTTCGAGACCCGGATCACTTCGGCTACCCCGGAGAGTTCTTCCAGGTTGCCGCGGTCCACTTCACCCTTGTTGCCGGTGATGCCGATAGCTGTGCGCTGGGCTCCCGGCAGTGGGTGAGCGCGGAAGCCCAGCTGCACAATGTGATCGCAGACCGCCTGGATTTGCTCCGGCGTGGCCTGCGCTTTCATAACAACCAGCATGAATCGCCTCTCAAAGCACAAGTCTACTGGCTCAGACGGCGAAGGGCAATTGCTTCCAGGCAGCGGGAGCGCCCGACGGCTTTTGCGCTACCTCGGGTTGACGACTGGCTCCGCGTCAACGAAAGGAAGAAGCGGCATGAGGAGCTACTGCTTCAATTTCAGTTGGATGAGGACCGAAGGGAGCAAAGAACCGGCGATTATTCGGACTCGTCAGTTGATTCGGCGCCGGACTTGGCGGCAACAATTGCGGGAGCAACCACCATTCCGATAAACGCCAGGGCGATCAAGAGATCGTGCATCGTTCTTCTCCTTGTGTGGCTCATTGCAGCCTGTCCACTCTTGAATCATCGGTTGCATCGGAGAGGACGGAAATCCCACAAACAGCGTGTTTGGTGGTATTTGAGTGGTATATGCCTAACACAAAGGTGGTATGCCGAAAGCATCCGGAACGCGTTCAACAGGTCCGGCACTCGGAAAGCCTGTGCTGAGATTATGAACCTAAGCCTTTTATTTAAAGATAGATAGATGAAGTTTTCCGGGTTCCCCACCCTTGCCGCGTCTTTGTTCTTGCGACCAGCACTACAGTTGCAGGCGGCGGTGGCGGAGGGAGCAGGGGGTTTTTAACCCCCTGAAAAAAAGGCTCAAATATCGAGGCCTTTAGGCCCGGATTCAAGCCTTCCGAAGCAAGTGTAACCAGGGTGGGATAGCAGGATGTTGTCTTGCAGAAAACCGGAGATCGCGCTACGACCGCGGGCTCCGGTGGTTTCGCGCCGCGTCGCGCTTTTGCGCCCGCCACTTGAGTCCCAGCCAGGCTACATAGCCCAGTTGCAGAACCCAGGTGACGGTGTAGGCGGCAACGACAAACTGGTGGTCGAGAATCGCTCGTGTATCCATGTTTCTCCTCGTCTTTGACTGCGGGTTACGCCACTTCGTTCAGGGCTTCCTGTGCTTCTTGTGCGGCATACTTCTGGTGCTGCCGCTCGACGGCGTAGCGCAGGCCCAGAATCAGCAGTCCCCAGGCCAGCCAGGCCAGCACATTCCAGCCGAAAGCGGCCAGCATGGTGGGGTCCTTGATGCCGGAGTCGTCGCCTCCGCCAAAGACCGGAGCCGGATGCTGAGTGCGCCACCAGCGGTTGGACATGTAGACGATGGGAACGTCGAGAGCTCCGAAGATGCCCAGCACGGCGGCCAGCGTCTGCACCTGCGGCCCCGCGGCAAAGCGCCGCAGCAGCAGGTAGCTGACATAGATCAGCCACAGAACCAGCGTGGTGGTCAGCCGCGCGTCCCAGGTCCACCAGATGCCCCAGGCGCGTCGGCCCCAAAGCGGCCCGGTGATCAGAACCACGGTGCAGAAGACCACGCCCACTTCGGCCCCTGCCAGCGCCCAGGCGTCGGAGGCCTGTGCCCAGTCCGGCCGGTTGCGCCGAAAACTCAAAAAGCCGATCGAGCCGATCAGGCTGATGGCAAAGAAGAGGAAGGCGACCATGGCCGAGGGCACATGGTAGTAGAAGATGCGCTGCGCCTCGTGCATCGTCTGCTCGTCAGGAGCGACGTAGATGGCCTGGTAGTACCCCCAGATCATGAGGGCGATAGTGACCGCGACGTAGAAGCCTATGGCAAATTTTTTCATTGTGGGGAGTCCTGGTCGAACGCATTCAGTGTACGACGGCGGCAAGGGGGCGGTCTTTGCGGGTGGGGGTCTCAAGCGCAGCAAAAAGGCTCCGGATAGTCAATCCGGAGCCTCGCTTTGCCATTTCTTTACCACGCCAGTAGCTGGCGCGCCGCCTGAGACACACCTTGCAATTTAACGCAGGATGCAGTCCATGTCCAGATGGAAGAGCAGAAACTTACTCGGCGTGCAGCACCACGTCGAACAGCAGCAAACTCACCGTGGTGAAGATAATGTCGTATCCGGCCAGCAGCTTGATCCACAGCGTGGGGTCGTTGTCGCCGGTCAGGATCGATGTGGTGGCCAGAACCATGGCCAGCAGCGCCGGCATGAAGATAGGAAACAGAATCAGGGGCAGCAGCAGTTCGCGGTTGCGCGTGCGGATGGAGAGCGCGGCAAAGAAGGTGCCGTTGGCCACCAGCGCCCAGGTTCCCAGCGGCAAAACCACGGCTAGCAGCCAGGCATTGCCTTCGACCCGCAAGTTATAGAAAACCAGGAAGACGGGCGCCAGCAATAACTGCACGATAGAGACAAAAAGGAAGTTGGCCAGCACCTTGGCCAGAAACAGCTCCGCGCCGGAGGTGGGCGCCATGCGTTGCGCGTCCAGCACCTGGTGGCGGATCTCCCGCGCCCAGGCCTGGTTCAATGCGCTGACCGAGGCGAACATGGTAGCCACGCAGAGCACCCCGCCCGCAATCTCCTGCGAGAAGGCCCCGCGCGGGTCGAAGGCCAGCGAAAACAGCACCACCACCAGCAGCGCGAAAAACAGCATGGAGTTGATGGCTTCGCGCGAGCGCCACTCGATGCGCAGATCCTTCACCAGATGGGTCCAGAGGGCGCTAGTCATGCGGGTGCCCCTCGGGATGGAAGTCCTTGGTCAGGTCGGCGGTATGGGCTTCGGCGGCGCGCAGATAGTCGTCCGGGCTCAGCAGCAGTTGGGTGCCGCGGGCTCCGGCCGAAACGCTGATCTGGTCGAAGAGAATCACGGTCTCGTCCACGAAAACCGGGTAAGC
>JAATFE010000008.1 GCA_015655365.1 Terriglobales bacterium | reverse complement strand
TTCTCCGCATCCAGCCCTGCAACGTCGAGCGCTGCTCCTCGCTCAGTTTCAACTCCGGCAATCGGCGTCCACGTCTCATGACCTTGCTCCTGTCATGGTAGACGTCTTTCTCTGCTATATGTTTGATGAATTAATGACTCGTGGCACCAGGCAAACGCCTCACAAACTATCAGGGTCTTATCAGCGGGATTCCCGTGCATTCGGGCCGACCCGACTCGACGGAAGAGCCCTCGCAGAATATGGGAATCAAGCATAAAACCTAAGGACCTCTGCACAGCTCTCCATTTTGTGATGCGATTCAGTCCACTTCCGGAAGGGCAGGTTCGAGCACCGTGGCGGCTACGCGAAATCTTGCTCAGAACCTATCTGCGCTCGACTATGCTTCCTCCCGATCAGATGTGAATCAACGCGTCGAATAGTTCTTCGGTCAATTGCTGGAGATGATTCGCCTGAAGAAGCCCCGGCCTGAAGTGGCTTTCAAGAATGATGCCGTTTAGAGCGCCACCCAGAATTCCCAAGCGCCGCTCCACTTCGGCCCGCACGGCCTTGGTCAATCCCTTGCCAAACAGGATCTCGACAAAATCTTTCGCCGCGTCTTTGAATAGCTCCTCATACAGATTTCTTAGTTTTTCGCGCAGTTCCGGCCTGCGGATGGCATATAGCTTGAACTCCAGCATGAGAGTCCCCCATGAAGGGTCGCAGACCTGATTAGTAATCCATCGCTTGAAGACCCCCAGGCGCTTACTTACGTCGGGTTCGTTTTCAAGCATCTTGCGCATTGTCACAAACTTGGTATGAACCCGCTGCTCCATCAGCTCCAGAAACAGTTCTTCCTTGCTCGCATAGTGGGCATAGATTGCACCGCGAGAGCAACCAGCTCGAGCCGCAACCTCATCCAGTTGCGTGTTCTCGAATCCGAGCTCGGCAAATAGCAACTGCGCGGCATCCAAGATCTTTGTTTTCGTGACCTCAGTGCGTGCCTGAGGCTTATTTTTCAGCAATCTAGGAGGCTGGGGCATATGCGAAATTTTACTCGATACAGTGACAAATGGGTCCATGGTATTTATTATAAAAACAAACGCGTATGTTTTTATCAAAAAAGAACAGCCATCGAGAATTTTCTCTGCACAGTGCTCATGTCGCTCTTGCGATCTGGCTGCTGCTGCCTGCGGCGGGTTTGTGGGCGCAAGGCCAAGAGCCTTCCGTTTCCAGATCCGCTTCCTCATCGTTACCTGCATCGGATCCGAAGGAGACCCGGCTCAAACATGTTGTCCATGTTGTCGGTCTGAGAGACGTAAAGGCCGGCGCGAGCGGAGATCTTACCTTCGACAAGTCGATGATGCTGTTCAGCGCAGGCGCGGATTCAGTGGCCATTCCACGTATGTCGATCCTTGCGTTTTCCATCTCCCACGATAATGTCGCATTGATCAGTGGAACCAAAGGGAAGCTCGCCGGAATGGCTCCTTATGGCGTCGGGCAGGCCATCACTGCCATTCGGCCTTCGGCCGATACCTTGACACTGCTGTATAGGGATAGCTCCAGCGCTATCCACGGCTGTATTCTCATTCTTCCTAAAGGCGCCGGAGATGCTGTCGTTACAGCTTTGGCTGACGCGAAGATATTGCCGACCGAATACCCGAAATCGGGACAATTCGGTCTAACGGAGGGGGCACTCCGGACAACGCCGGCGAGCAATGCAGAAATTAAGCGTTCCAAACCGTCTGTAGAGGTCGATCTGCTCACGGAAAGCGCGGATGGAGTCCCTTCTGCGTTTCCCATCGCCGAGTACGAAGAATTGATCTCACAGCTCACCGACAGTGGACTGTTTGAAAAGGTGTGGAGACAAGGTGATACCCGCAGAAACTCAGGCACTCTGGTGCTTCAGGTCAATATCAACGAGTTGAAAACGGGCAGCGCCCGTTCACGCGGTCTTGTTCCCTTCACAGGAGCGACCGTGATTAAGACCAACGTCACGCTCGTCGATTCATCTGGCCGAACAGTATTCCAGCAAAACATAAAAGGATCGAAGCGTATGCGAGGAGAAAGCCTTGATGCAACGGCCAGTCTCGCCAAAGAAATCAGGAAAGAACTCCTCAAAGCGCCCGGGCTTAGATCGCATAACTAGGAAGGCAGGAGCACAGATGTTTTTTGCGGGAAAACTCGACCGCCGCGATCCAGCTTCTTTGGCCGTACGAACGGCGGCATTGGCTTGCGTCCTGGTAACTGGAGTTGGAAGTATCGCATGGGGCCAGATCCAGTCGGCCCCTCAAGGGTCCTCGTCGCGTGCTCTCCAATTGCCGCTTTCAGGGCGCCCGGCCGCAGGAGCGACGGTGCAGCAGTCGTCAACCGCACCGCCGGGTTCCAGCGTGAATACCACCAACACGCAGATTCAAGTGCCAGGGAGCTATAACGGCAGCGTGCCCGGCAAGGATGCGCCTTCAGGTTCTATCACACTTACGCTCGATGAAGCTGTCGAGCGCGGGCTTCGAACGAACCTCGGACTGATCGGCGCAGATGCCGCTTCAATGCAGGTCCGAGCACAGCGCATGCAGGCCCGCAGCGCGCTGTTGCCGAATGTGAACGGCAGCCTCGCGGAAAACGCAGCAAAGGTGAACCTGGCTGCGGAAGGCTTCAGCTCAAGTGAATTCGGGACCGCCATTCCCTTCCAATTCCCGAGCGTGGTCGGTCCCTTTCACTACTATGACATCCACGGATCGTTGCAGCAGAGTCTGCTGGACCTCACAGCCATCCATAATTTGCGATCGGCGGGCCAAGCGGCCAGTGCCGCCGGTCTGGATGCAAGACAGGCGCGGGAAGAGGTGGTGCTGTCTGTGGCCGGCGTCTACC
>JAATFE010000244.1 GCA_015655365.1 Terriglobales bacterium | reverse complement strand
GCGCGCTACTTGCCAGGCCAGCGAAGCACGCGGAGTTCCGGCAATTCCGAAGAGGCCGTTGTCTTCAAGGCCGCTGCCAACCGTATAGAACAGGCGGTTCAGGACGTCTCCCTGAAACTGAAATGTGTAGCTGTAATTGCCGCGATCGATCGAACTGGCATGACCACCCGAATAGCCGCGCTCATCTTCATAGCGAAACGCCACCAGCCCGAGCAGATGCGGATTGATGCGATAGTCCGACTGTGCGTAGACGAAGTCCTTGTCCGTCGAGCCCGGATAAGCGTATGGATAGGGCGGTCCATCGTTGGACTCCAGCGCCTGGCCGCTGACCGCGTATCCGTTGCTTCCCTGAATGGTGACGGGGGCTCCGAGAGTGTAGCCCGATTCCGGAGTTCCTGCGGGGGCAAACTCCGAGAACTGCGACCGCAAGCGCAGACCGCCATACTGCAACTGGTTGTGCCAGTTCGCGGTGGTCTTGTCGTCCCAGGTCACGCCGTAGTAGGCATCTTCATTTACCTGCGCAGCATTGGCTGGAAGGCCATACAGTTCAATTGCGCCCGGCTGTCCGGATGCGACCTGATCATGATGCACGGTGGCGCGCAGACTCGACGTCGGAGAGAAACTCCAGCCGAAGTTCCCGGCAAAGGTGCCGTTGTGATATTTGTCGCCGGGAATTGAATTGCTGCTGTCGAAGCGCGAGTAGTCCGAGAAATAGTCGAACTTCCCTTGCCTACCGCTCAGCGAGCCTTCCTGCCGATAGGTGCCGAAGTTGCCGCCCGCGGACTGGTAGGTGAACAGAGGCAGAGGCGTATCTCCTCGCGCGGTCGTCAAGCTGATTACGCCAGCCAGGGCATCCGATCCGTAGAGAGCGCTGTTGGGACCTCGCAGCACTTCGACGCGCGCAACGGATGCGCTGGCGAGGTTGGCAAACTCGACCGTTCCGCCAATGTCGTTGACCGGAATCCCATCGATCAGCACCTTATTCGCATCGCTGGCGCCGCCGCGTATAAAAACGGACGTTGTGCCTCCCGCCTGTCCGGTTTGCGCCGCTTGCAGTCCGGGCAAGAGCCGCAGACCTTCCTGAATGTCGCGCGTTCCCTGGTAGTCGGCCTTATCCAACACGGTCACAGTTGTGCCTAACTGAGATTCCGGTGTGGGAGAACCTGTTGAGGTCACCGTGATCTGATCGGAGAAAGATGCCAGTTGAAGAACAATGTCTTCAAGGGAATCGCCGGCATGGGCTTGCGGATCGATAGCTTTCTCTATCGTGCGGAATCCCCGGTCGGAAACACGCAAACGCAAGCCAGGCTCCAGCTTCCACGAGATGCTGTAATGACCTTTTGCATCCGTAGCAACCGACGCAACCGGCACGCCGTTTTCGATCAGTTCTACCTGGGCGTCGGGTAACACTGCGCCGGACGGATCGAATATGGCGCCATGAAAGTTGGAGAGCGGTGCGGCTATGGCAATGGCGCTGAAGGCAAGGACGAAACTGCTGGCCCATCGGAGCGGGCGCGAAAATCGGAACATGGTTTTCCCCTCGGAAAGTGCACCTGGACCGGTCTCCTGACTCGCGCCTCGACAGCTAACGGCTGCCTTCCCGGAATTTCTTCCAGTGGCAAACAAGCCGCGCCTCTTCGCTTACAGTTACGGGGTAGTGGCGGATTCACACCGCGCTTCTCGATCATCCAGGTATTATCGGTTTACGTTTCAAGATGGAGCGTCCATCTCACGGATGAAATTGCCTGGCTAGTTCCTCCAATGCATCGAAGGCAACCGGGCTGGGAAGATTGATCCGGTCGTCCACATAGTAGACCCTGTTGTTCTTGACAGCCGGCATGTTGCTCCAGCCGGGCAGCTCTCGAATCCTATCCATCGACATCCTCGATCCCCGTATGAGCAGGAGTGCTTCGGGCGCCCGCGCCAACACCGCTTCCAGGCTCACTTGGGGCCACTCCTGATTGATGTCTCCGGTAACGGAGCGCCCACCGGCAATCTCGATCAGTTCGGTGATGAAGGCGTGTTTGCCGATGGTGACAATCGGGTCATATCCCACCGGCATCAGGATGCTCACCGCCGGCTTACCTTTCGCTTGTCGCCGCACCGCCGCTTCGCGTCCGCGCAGCCTGGCAATCAACTCGCGCGCAGAATTCTCCCGGTTGAGGGCCAGTCCGAGGCTTGCGATGGATTCGTATATTCCATCCACGCCGTGCGTCGAAACCATGAATACGACAATGCCCAGCCGCTCCAATTGCTGCAATGTCTCGGTGTGACTCATGTCTGCGCTGCCCAACACCAGGTCCGGATGCAGCGACAGGATCGTTTCCATCGAAGGCGACAAAATCGAGCCCACGCTGGGCTTGGTTCTGGCGTCCGCCGGGTACTTGGTGTAGTCGGTCACCGCAATTACGTCCGCACCGGCTCCAAGCGCATACACATCGTCCACAACACTCGGCATCAAACACACCAGCCGGTGCGGATGCTCGGGAACCTGCACTGTGCGCCCCAGTTGGTCCGTCACTATGCGTGCATTGCATGAGGGAACCGCAATGCAGAAGATAAGCCATGCGCAAAACTTCCTCATGCTTGCACCTCCATGGTGCGCGCTCGTAGCGCGGCTGTAACCAGCGATGTGGCAATTGTGGGGTTTCCACGAAAATGAAGATGCACATAGCTGGCCAGTACATTCCTGTATCGATAGCCCTCGAGTTCTTCGTGCCCAGAGAGCGAATATTTCATTCGATAGGCGGTCGGCATTTGCGCGCCAGGCAGGACGTGCGAGTAGTGAAAGCTGTGTCCGCGCATCTGCGTTCCGCGGTCGCCGAGCAAACACTTCTCGGCGAACTCGACATCGACATAGCCAAAGTGCACCAATCGCGGCGTCATCTCGAACTTCATCGGTAGCGCACCAACCATGGGGTAGCAGCACCCGTCGAGCGTCGTCAGAGCCCGGCCCAGATAGATCATGCCGCCGCACTCGGCATACACCGGTTTCCCCGATTCCACAAACGCGCGAATCTCTGCGCTCATTGTGGAATTGCGGCTCAATCGATCTGCATGCAATTCGGGGTAGCCGCCGCCGAGATAGAGACAATCGAGGTCCTGCGGAAGTTCTGCATCCGAGAGAGGACTGAAACCAACGATCTCCGCGCCGCTCTCTCGCAGCAGATCGAAATTGTCTTCGTAATAGAACGAGAATGCCTTGTCCCGAGCTACACCTATGCGCAAGCGCGCCTGTTTATGGCACGAAACCGGAATGGCCTCGCTCTCTCCCGACGCATTCGGCCGCGACAGATCCAATAAGGAAGCAATGTTGAGATGCTGCCGCCCTGTTTGCGCGAATGCCGCCAGCCGATTATCCGCCGAGGTTGTCTCTTCCGTTGTGTGCAGTCCCAAATATCTCTCGGGAATCGCGATTGCCGCGTCCGTCGGCAGATGACCCAGCAGCGGCGTCGCGGTCACCGAGCGAATCGCAGTTTCAAGAAGGCGATAGTGCCGGTCGCTTCCCACATTGTTCAACACGATGCCCGCGAAGCGCACCTCGGGATCGAAGCTCTCGAAGCCCTTGACCACTGCGGCAATGCTGCGTGCGCTTTTGCCGGCATCCATCACCAGCACAACAGGTAAATCCAGAAGCTTTGCGATTTGCGCCGCGCTTCCATCCTCGCCACCGCCGGCCACTCCGTCGTAGAGGCCCATCATGCCTTCGATGATCGCCGCATCGGCGTTGCGGCTGCCGTTCGCGAAGATCGCGCGGTTCGCCTCGTCGCTCAACATCCATGTATCCAGGTTGCGCGAGGCCCGTCCGCAGATGGCGCTATGGTGTCCTGTGTCGAGGAAGTCAGGCCCGCACTTGAACGGCTGCACGCGCAGGCCGCACTCCCGCAACATCGCCATCAGCGTCAGCGCCACGGTTGTCTTGCCCACGCCGCTTGCGGTTCCAGCCACCATGAAAGCAATCATGGGCGGCCTCCAATATTGCCCTTGAGCGCCAACGGGAGCCCCGCCACCATCAGCACCACATTGTCGGCAATCGCCGCCACACGCTGATTCAGTTCGCCCAGTGCATCGCGATACCTGCGTCCTGCCGGGTAAGGCGGCACCACTCCGCTTCCGACCTCGTTCGAAACCAGCACGATCGAAACAGGCGCCTCGCGCAGCGCTTCGACAAGGCTCTCGATACGCTGTCCGAAACTCTCCGGATCAGCCTCCGCGGCTTCCAGGAGGTTCGCCACAAAAACCGTCAGGCAATCCACCAGCAGTATGTCGAACTCCGCCGCGCGATCCGTAAGAACCCGCGCCAGTTCCAACGGTTCTTCCAATGTCTGCCAATGCTTCGGGCGATCTTCCTGGTGGCGTTGGATCTTCTCACGCATCTCTGCGTCGCGAGCTTGTGCCGTCGCGACATATGCCACGCGGTCAAACTTCGAGGCAAACTCCTGCGCCCAACGGCTTTTGCCGCTGCGAACGCCGCCGAGGACGAGCGTGACCGTTTTGCGGTCCCTCTCCTGCATACATTAACCTCTGACCGCGGAGCACAGCTCCACCGGAACAGCGGGATCGATAGAATAGGCAGCTTTCGCTTAGCCGGTGATTATGGCCGGCAGGGGAACGCTCTCCAACCCTCCCATCGAAGTTGGATAAAGCCCAGATTGGCATCTGGCCGGTCTCCTGACTTACGCTTCAGCGAATTCGGACAGCCTTCCCGAGGAAACCCTCAGTGGCCGGAGCAAGCTCCATGTCCAATTCTCAGCGAATACAGTTACGGGGTAGTGGCGGATTCAAACCGCGCTTCCCGAACACCAGATGGGGCGATTGTATATCGGGGCAGACGGGTGGTGTCAAACACCACAAACGAGAATGGACAGATTGTCTCGCCAGCCTGGCATCGCGTCGTTGACTGTGCCAAGATTTCCCATGCGCTTCCGCATGGTCGGTCCAGGCAAAATCGAAGGCTTCAAGCGCCAACTCTTCTTTGCTGAAAAGTAGCCATAGATCGATTCCTTTTCAAGTCCGGCAGCGCCGACAATGTCTTTCATGGAGCAGCCTTCTACTTCGTCTTGAAGAGTCTGAACAACGGGTAGAGCTCACATCACTTTAGTAACGCCTCCAATCGCCTGAGAAATAGGAAGCACGAGTTCAGTCGCCTGGCAAAAGGCTGTCTATCTACAGGGCATTGCGACACTCTTGCATCCCAGGAGTGCGAATATGGCTTCTGCCGATGAGCGCTCGAATCGTTGTAGGACGCCATGACAACAGGATTTGGATTATTTTCAGTTGTACAATACCGTCAGCATTTATGTCAGATCGAAATGCGCGTAACCCTTCTGGAGTGCTTGGCTGTATACATCCCTTTTCTGCCTTGAGCGAAATACTAAAACTTTCACCTGAGAATCGAAGGTGCACTATGCGTATTGGGTTTAACCACGCTGACGACCTCGCCTGTGTCCACGAGCAGAAAATCCGGTACATGTGCAATAACTTGCCAAGGGCTTGCAGACTTTGGTTGTTTGCGTTAATGTTTTTGCCTTCTGTTGCGGGAATCTGCGCCGTCGGCACCGAAGCACAGCAGGTCGAGCCTTCACTGCCAACCTCGCAGCGCTTCACGATCAATCTCGCAGCGGGCGTGCCGGAATATGTCGCGGATGCGACCTCGACGTCCAACGATCCGCAGAGCCACTGGTGGTTCCAGAATACGAACAACTCGACGACCTATTCGAGCCCCAGCTTTGTGGAGAGCAGCGACACCGCCGCCACCTGGAAGCAGGTGGGTCTTCCATACGACGCGAATATTCCGCGCACCTTTATCAATCAGGTCTCCGGCGGCGGCGAGGATCCAGGAAACTTCAATTGGTACCGCCTGCATTTCAAGGTGGACCCGAAGTATGCGGGCCAGAAGTTTCTGCTGAATCTTGAAGGCTCGCACACAGGCGTTCAGGTCTTTATCAACGGCACGCTGCTGCCCGGCATCAGCGCGGTCGCGGCCAACTCACAAGCAACTCACGTGGTCGGTTTCATTCCCGTGCAAGTCGATTTGACGCCTTATATCAAGGCCGACGGCGCCACCGACAACGTGATCGCGATCGATGTTTCGAGAGGCGCAAACTGGTATGAGCAGCCTGGGTTCTGCGGAGCTTTTCGCTTCGGCCAGGATATGGCCGGCTTATTCCGCAATGTTTACCTGTATGTCACCAACCCGGTTCATATCCCGTTGAATGTGTACTCGAACACGAAGACCTGGGGCACCTATGTAGGCACTGTCTCCGAGGTTCCCGCCGCAGAGGGCACGGCGACGGCGGCCTCGGCGGTGGTCAATGTCCAGACCAACGTCCTCAACGAGAGCACAACCGCGCAACAGGTTACGCTGACGACACAGATCGTGGATCAGAAAGGGAACGTGGTGGTGACCGCGCCGCCGATTACCCAGTCGGTGCCGGCGATGACGGCGGCCACTTTCCCCACCGGCCCCGCGCCGATGTTCAATCAATCGATCACCGTTCAGAATCCGACCTTGTGGTATCCGAATAACTCAACTTACGGCACGCCATACATGTATAAGGTCTATAGCATTGTCAGCGTGAACGGCGTTGTCGTGGATTCGTACCAGAGCCCGCTGGGCATTCGCACGCTCACCTGGGATGCGAATTTTCCTTACTTCAACGGTCATTCCATGCATCTGTGGGGCGGGGCGAGCCGCTACGACTATCCGGCCCTTGGCTCCTCGGTTCCCGATGAAGTGTGGTGGCGCGATCTGGCCCAGTTTGCAGCCAGTGGAGGCAATGTCTGGCGTCCCGGCCATTGCACGCAGAGCGAGGAGTTTGTGGATGCGGCAGACGCCTATGGCGTGATGATCGACCAGCCCAGCGGCGACGGCGAAGGCCATTGGAATGCCACGTCGAATCCGTCGGCAGACGATCTTCAGTTGAAGCAGGAGCTGCATCGCGACATGATCATCCGCGACCGCAGCCATCCTTCGATTCTCGACTGGGAAGCGGACAACGGCGGAAACAATACGCCCCTTGCGGATGCGCTGATGGCCCTTTC
>JAATFE010000069.1 GCA_015655365.1 Terriglobales bacterium | reverse complement strand
GGCGGCCAAGGCGGTATTTCCGCTGCGGCGAGCTTCCCGGCGCTTGAGCCATGCGAGGACGGGCATGGCAAGCAGCGCGGCGACGGTGATGGCGATTCCCGCGCGACTCGTTTCAGGCCGCAGCCGGAGAGCCAAGGATGCGAGGGCTGTTCCCGCTACGACAAGGGCCAGAGTGAAGAGCAGCAGTGAGGCCGTGCGGGTCGCTTTGCGTTCCGAAATGGACACCCCTGGAACCCACTGCAAGAGCACCACGGCAGCGGAGATAAGCTCGACAAGGCTATCGGAGCCAAAGGCCAGCATGACAGGGCTGCGGGCCGTGATCGCCGCATACGCGGACACGCCGAACTCGACGAGCATCCAGGCAAGCGTGACGCCCTGAAGCCAGAAGACCCGAGTGCGAGGCCGCGCCTTCGGAGCACAGGCGGCGGCAGGTTTCGAGGGCTGAACACCGATCCGTACGAGTTCTGACATGCCGTTATGCTCTCAGACTCTCGGAAGAGGGGCAAGAGCTACTTAGTTTGTGTTTCATCTTCTTTTTGCAAAAGCGTTGGAAGGGTTTGGAGCAGGGGCGCCGTCCCGACGGGACTCCGGGTGAATTGTTGGATTCGTCCACCCACGCTGAAGCGCGGGGCTGGCAACCATTGCGCCTACGGCGCGGGGCATCAGGTTGGCGCGAGCGCGGAACACTCCGGAAAAGTCCCCTTTGAAGGGCTGCCAACCATACTGCCTCCAGATATGCCGGAGGATACTTACTCGCAGCGACCCTCCGGGACGCTACTCCTGCTTGGCTTGCTTACCCAGGATTGCGCTGCGCTCCATTCGGGGCTATTCTCGGCGGCTCCCTCCGGGAGCAAAGGCAAAGGGTCTTTCGTTCAGCGGGAAAGAAACATCAGTTCAGAAACGGGAGACACTCATCAAATAGCCTTGGGTGGAATTCTGCGGCCTTATCGCGGAATCCGTAGAATAGGCGGAGATGGCTTTTTCCGAGCAATACGATGTGGTGGTGGTCGGGGCGGGGCACGCCGGGTGCGAGGCGGCGATGGCCGCGGCGCGCATGGGGCTGAAGACCGCGCTGATCACCATGAACATGGACCTGATTGCGCAGATGAGCTGCAATCCGGCGGTGGGCGGGGTGGCCAAGGGGCATCTGGTCCGCGAGGTCGACGCCTTGGGCGGCATTATGGGCGAAGTGGCCGATGCCGTCGGCATCCAATTTCGCCTGCTGAATTCCTCGCGCGGGCCGGCAGTGTGGAGTCCGCGGGCGCAGTGCGACAAACAGCTCTACCGCGTGAAGATGCGCGAGGTGCTGGAGTCGCAGCCGGGGCTGCATATCCGGCAGGCCGAGGTTGTGGACCTGGTGATCGAGCAGGGAGTAGGGAGTAGGGAACAGGGAGTAGAAGAGCAGGGAGCAGGGAACAGGGAACAGGGAACAGAAGACGCAGGTCCCCTTCGGCAGGCTCAGGGCGGGCTTTCGACTTCCCCTTCGCTTCGCTCAGGGGCCGCTCAGGATGACAGCTTTCATGCGAAGAGGCGGGTGCTGGGGCTCAGGCTGCGGGATGGGCGCACGCTGCTGGCTGGGGCCACCATCATTACTACCGGCACCTTTCTGAATGGGCTGGTGCATATCGGCGACGAGAGCTATCCGGCCGGACGCAGCGGCGAGGCTGCCTCGGTGCTGCTCGGCGAGGCGCTGCGCAGGTTGGGGCTCAGGACTTGCCGGCTGAAGACCGGGACGCCGCCACGGCTGGACGGCAGGACCATACGGTGGAACGAGTTTCAAGAGCAACAGGGCGACGCGGAGCCGACCCCTTTCAGCTTCCGTACCAGAAAGATTGTGCAGCCGCAGATCTGCTGCCATATCGCCTTCACCACGCCGGAAACGCTGCGCATCATCCGCGAAAACGTGCATCGCTCGGCCATGTACTCGGGGCAGATTGAGGGGATCGGACCGCGCTATTGCCCTTCGATCGAAGACAAGATCGTCAAATTCCCCGACAAGACGCAGCACCAGTTCTTTCTGGAGCCGGAGGGGCTCAATACCCACGAGGTTTACGTCAACGGCATGTCGACCTCGCTGCCGATGGAGGTGCAGTGGCAGATCGTGCGCTCCATTCCAGGGCTCGACCAGGCGGAGATGCTGCGGCCCGGCTACGCCATCGAGTACGACAGCGTGGACGCCACCGAGCTGGACCGCTCGCTGAAGGTGAAAAGCATGGAGGGGCTGTATCTGGCTGGCCAGATCAACGGGACCAGCGGATACGAGGAAGCCGCCTGCCAGGGCATCATGGCCGGCATCAATGCAGCGCTGTGGCTGAAGGGCGAGCCGCCTTTCACCATGGACAGGACCGAGGGCTATACCGGCATCCTGGTCGACGACCTGATCTCGAAGGGCACCAACGAGCCGTATCGGATGTTCACTTCGCGGGCCGAGTTCCGGCTGCATCTGCGCATCGACAACGCCGACCGGCGACTGACCCCGCATGGGCGGCGGTTGGGGCTGATCGATGACGAGGCCTGGGCGGAGTACGAGCAGAAGCAGGCGCGCATGGCTGTGTTGGAGCGGCTCTTAACGACCGGCAAGGTGGATACAGAGAGACTGGGCGCGGCGGGGTTTGACGAGCTGACGGCGACGGCCGGGCTGACCTGGGCGCAACTGCTCAAGCGGCCGGAAGTGACTATCGAGCCGGTGCCGCGGGCGATGCACGAGACCCTGGCCCAGGAGCCGCTGCTCCAGGAGATGGCC
>JAATFE010000330.1 GCA_015655365.1 Terriglobales bacterium | reverse complement strand
TCGCGCTCGTCCATGCTCCAGCGGCTGCCGCAAGCGGACCAGTTGCACGGCGATGGAAGCGGCCTGGGGCCCGCTCAGGCGCACAATGCCAATGCCGCCCCGGCCCGGCGGCGTAGAGATGGCGGCAATGGTGTCGGTAGTTGTCTGCGAAGAGTCCATCAAGTTGAGCATAGTGCAGATGCCTCAGGCCTTGTGACCCCTGGCAAGAAACGCGATCGGAACTTCGCAGCCACCCATCCCGGCTGTAAAACCGGGAGGGTGGCGAGTTGTGGCACAGATGCCCCCGAGCCTGAAGCCGCACATAAAGCCCCATCCTTGGCGCGTTTTTGTTTTTGCGCCAAGGGTGGGAAACCTCAACTAGCTCCGCCTACTTCAGCAGCTCCAGCGCCATGGCGCTCATCGACGTCACTCCGGCCGTAATCGCCGGCGCATACACCGGCGCAAACAGCGCCGAGTGCAGCGTAGGCAGCGCCACACCGGATTTGCGGCTCTCCGCCAGCTTGGCCGGGTCGGCAGCACCCAGCCAATACATCATCATGGGAATCTTGCCGTCGAGCGAGAACAAACTCACATCTTCGCTGCCCATCACCGCCGCCGGGGTCAAAACGCAGTTCTGGCCCATCGCCGCCACAGCCGCTTTCCGCAAACGCTCCGCCAAGGCCGGATCGTTCAGGGTGGCGGGCGCGCTCTCGCCTAAAGTGATCACCGGCATGCGGTCCGCGGGAATGCCGTAGGCCTCCGCAAGTCCTTGCGCGGTGCGGCGCACATCGGCAATCACCTGGTCGCGCACCGCGGCCGAGTACGTGCGCAGCGTCAGTCCCAGCGTCACTTCGTCGGGAATGATGTTGTTCTTCGTGCCGCCGTGAATGGTGCCGATCGAGAGCACCGCGGGCTGCTGCGGATCGATCTGGCGGCTGATGATCGTCTGCGCCACCAGCACAAACTCCGCGGCCAGCACAATGGGGTCCTTGCCGGCCTGGGGCATGGAGCCGTGCCCGCCGATGCCGCGAATGGTCACGTTCAGCGTGTTGGAGCCGGCCAGCAGCGGTCCGCCCTTTACCCCGATGGAACCCGCCGGCACTTCGTTCGAATCGTGCTCGGCAATCACAAAATCGGGCCGGCCGAAACGGTCGTAAAGGTGATCCGCCATCATCGCCGCCGAACCCTGAATGATCTCTTCCGAGGGCTGGCCGATCAGCATCGCGGTTCCATGCCATTGGCTCTTGCGCGCGGCCAGTTCGTGCGCCGTGCCCAGCAGCACGGTCATGTGCAAGTCGTGGCCGCAGGCGTGCATCACGCTCGTCTCGCGTCCATCCGCGTTTATTGTCTTTACGGTACTGGCGTAGTCCAGTCCGGTCTTCTCTTCCACCGGCAGGGCGTCCATGTCGCTGCGGATCAGCACCCTGGGGCCCGGACCGTTTTCCAACACGGCCACCACGCCAAAGGCCTGCGTTCCGTCCTCGTATTTGCCCACATGCTCGGTCACCGTGTAACCCAGCTTGCGCAACTCGGCAGCCACAAAGGCCGAGGTCTTTTCCTCGTGCTTCGAGAGCTCGGGATTGCGATGCAAATGCTTATAAGTCTCGGTGAGAGCGGGTAACTGGCGCTCGGCCGAGGCGGCCAGATCGGTTTGTCCAGCAGCGCTTTGAGAACTCAATGGCAGAGCAACAGCCCCTAGGACGGCAACAACAAAGACACGCGACAGGTTCAAGGAAACCCTCCAATGTCAGGCGGTAAGGTGCTTTATGCGCAGCCTAACACATCGGTTCCCTGCTCCCGCCCGGGTCTCGCCTATCCAGCGCGCTGCCGCCCCTTGCGCCGGATGCTACACTCCGGCAAAAGGGGATTGGCGCATGAAGGCAACGGCCATCGAGTATCGTCTGCGGGTAGCGATCGTTGCGGCCATCGTCACGCTGGGCTTTTGGGCGCCGTGGATCGATCTCTGGAGCCCAGAATTGGGCGTTGCCCGGCGCATCTCGCTGCTCGGGTGGCTGGCCCTTGCTCTCAGCCGTCTGGGCCTGCTTCCCTTCGCCCAGGCCGCGCCCGCCGTCGCTGTCGTGGCTGCTCTCATCGCCGCCAAAGGCGTGTTTCTGCGCGTATGGGGCACGGCTTACCTGGGCACCTTCGCGGTGAACCACGCGCGGATGAAAGCGGGCGCGGTGGTGGCCGACGGCCCCTATCGCTTTGTGCGCAATCCGCTCTACCTGGGCACATGGTGCATGGTGGCGGCCATGGCCTTCGTCATGCCGGTGAGCGGAACCCTGTTTACGATGGCCCTGCTCACGCTCTTCCAGCTCCGCCTCATCCTGGCCGAAGAGGCCTTCCTCTCTGTGCAGCTAGGCGACTGTTACCGTTCCTACCTGCGCTCCGTGCCGCGCCTGTTTCCGCACCTGCGCACTCCCATGCCCTCGACTGGCCGCCAGCCGCACTGGGGCCAGGCTGTGCTGGCGGAGATCAACCCCATCGGCGTCTTCCTCACCTTGGCCTGCCTGTCGTGGACCTTCGACAACGAGCTCATGGTGCGCGCCATCATCGTCAGTTTTGGAGTGTCGCTGGTGGTGCGGGCGCTGTTTTTGGGGAATATTGCCGAAGCGCCGGTCTAGGTCTTGACTGCATGAATTCGTACCAGCGCTGGGTGCACCAGAGCCTGCCCTGAGTTTGTCGAAGTGTCTCGCTTTTGAGACCCGGGAGATCACGAACCCAAGGGGCAAAATCAATTGGTTAATGAGCCGGAGC
>JAATFE010000367.1 GCA_015655365.1 Terriglobales bacterium | reverse complement strand
GGCCGCCGGCCACACGCCAAAGCTGTGCATGCGGGCGGCCAGATATACGCCGGCCGTCACGTAACAAGCCGCGTGCAGCAACGCGCTGACCGGAGTCGGCGCAGCCATGGCTTCCGGAATCCACGTGTGCAGAGGCACTTGCACGGACTTGGCCACCAGGGCTACGAGCATCAAGAGGAAGATGCCGGTCGTGAAGGCGTGCGCCACGGCCGGATCGGTCCACAAAGCGCTGCCGGTGCGGAAATAGAGAACGAGGATACCCGCCAGCAGGCCGTAGCCCGCGATGTGGGTCATCAGCAACACTTTACGCGCGCCCCGGACGGCTTCGACGTTGTTGTACCAGAATCCCACCAAGCTGAACGAGCAGAGTCCTACCAGTTCCCAGCACAAGTAGAAGATGAACAAGTTCGCGCTGTATACCAACCCGATGAAGCCGCCAATGAAGATCTGCATCAGGCAGAAAAAACGGGTTGCGGAGCGGTCGTGCGCCATGTATCCGATGGAATAGAGAAGGACGAAGGTTCCGAGGCATGTGCCCATGAATGCGAAGAGAATGCTGAGCGCGTCCACATGGAAGACGAGGGCCAAGGGGCCGTCCCATCCAAACACATTCACATCAATCGCTTGGCCTGCCTGAACCGATCGTACTGTCCCTGCCACCGCGAATACCGCCGGTAAACAGGTGAGAAGAGCAAGAACGCCTTTCACCTGGGCGGTACAAAGCCTTGCGGCGAGAATCTGAAGTGCGGCGCCCAATAGAAGCGAGCACGGCGCAATCAGAATGAGAGTCGCTACTGTCATGGACGGCATTTGAATTAATCGAAATAACGATGTGATGTGATGACGATCACCTGCAAGGCGGTATCGTCCCATTATCGTTTTCACCCGCATGAACATGGGACTTCGAAGACTTTCCCCTCATGACGGCGGTGCGGGGGCCGCGTTGCCCGCGGTTGTTTTGAAAGGAAACCGCAGAGACAACGCAATATTTGTGCAAATGTTGGCGGATACTGCGAATTGAAAAATCGCTTCCTATCGGATGGCGCTGGGATGAAAGAAACAATGGTTTTGCGTGCTGCGCGATCCCCGTAGTCGCTCTCTGCGGCCTCATCGCCGGTTTCTCGACCTGTGCGAATTTTGATTGGCACGTTGAAAAGATCGGAGTATGCTTCTTCTCCGGCATTGCTACTACCCACTGAGGAGGTATCAATATGGAAGGACTTTGGTATGCTCACTTCACGGCTGGACCGGTACATGGCGAAGGAATGGCGGTTCTGCGTAATGGGGAGATTCTGGGCGGTGATCCCGCGCACGTCTACAGCGGCTCGTATCAGTCGGACGGACCGAATATCTATGCCAACGTTCGGGTGAGTCCTTACGCCCTGGCGAGTGTCCCCGCGGACCTGGATCGTCCCTTGGAGGTCTTTTTGAAGGGCTCGATCGCGGGAGATTCGGCGACTGTGTCCGGCCACCCCGAACAAAAGTCGGATCTGAAGATCGCCGTGGAATTGCACCGGGCAGCGTAAACAACACTGCCCTCTCTTTGGCTGCCGAACCGGCGAGATATGGGAGCTTCTATTCCGTGGGAGCGAAGTAGTCGAGGCGCCATCCTCCCCGAAGGTCCAGTCCCGCCCAAGTGTGATCGGTGAGTGCGGATGCTGAAGAAGGCTTCTCACCGTTTCCGCCTTGGCGGAGAGCGTGGTGTTTCGTCAGATCCTGTGTATGTCAGGCGGCCTGGCAGCCGAGTCTGCGTGTATGCGGGGATAGCCAGCCTCTAAACCATAGAATTCATAGAGTAACGATGCACTCTCGCAGTGCCCTGCCTCTGAATCCTGAAATTGCAGGAAATCCGTCCCT
>JAATFE010000265.1 GCA_015655365.1 Terriglobales bacterium | reverse complement strand
TTGCGGAATTTCTGGGGATCGGTCATGCTGTTGACCGGCCGGTAGGTCAGCGTATAGAAGTTGGCGCCCTCCTGAATGGCCGTCCCAATCTCCATATCCACATCGTTGCGGCCATAGAGGGTGCGGCCGCCCGTCGCCTTGGCCAGCCGGTTGAACTCGTAGTTTCCGCCGAACGGATCCGTCATCGCGTCGCCGCTATAGATGCCGGGGTCCACCATCACGCCCGCCGGATCGATGGTGTAGAGCGTGACCCGCGCATCCCGCAGCACGTTCACGCAGTCCTGCACGGCGTTGTTGATCCGGTTCTCCGTGTCGATGGGCCATTGGCCATAGCGCGACGGCGGAAAGCCGCGCCCGACCCAGATCATGTTTTTGTGCCCTGGATGGCCGGTTACCGCCTGGGCCACGCGCCGCAGCGTAATGAAGGCCGTGGCGTAGCGTTCGCCTATCCAGCCGCCCTGGTGAAGCTGCCACGGATAAGACACAAAGTGGTGATCGAGCGCGGAGAGAATCTCGTCCTTGTTCTGCGTGTAGTCGCGCAACACCGTAAAGTTCTGCAAGCTCACCGCGATCAGCATGGTCGGCGTAATCAGCTTTGCCGGCTGCTTCTCCAGGTATTTTTTGAGCGAATAGCGCGCGAAGGCCATGTCTTCAAAGCGCGTGTTGAACTCGTCGAGCAGAATGATGTCGACAGGAGCGCGCGGCGCCAGCCTGTCCAAATCGGCAGTGGATTCAATGACGGCTTCGGGAGCGGGGGTGTGCTTGCCTGCCTCGTCGAAGTTGAGAACGGTCTGTGGCTGGCCGGCCTCTTCCACCTTGAAGTCGTCTTTCTTCAGGTCCTTGACGACGCCGCCCTTGGCATCCACCACCATATCGAGAATCACCAGGCGGCTTGTCACGTGCATCGTATACGTGCCGTCTGGGCCTTTCACTGGCTGCGCCGGGTTGGGAGCTTGCGCCTGCGCGGCTGGTTGCGTAGTCGGCTGCTGTGTCGCCGTCGCAGCTTGCGGTTGTGCGGACGGAGTTGCCTCTGGCTGTTGCGCGGGCAGCGGCGGCAGAGCCATGCCGGCCAGCACGATCAACGGCAGCATGCGAAGACTCGCAACGTTCATAACGCTCCTCGAACCGGGCAAATGCTCCCACTCCGCTCCCGCATCTGCTTCGTTAGACGCAAGAGAAGGGCACTGCAAGGGTGTCGGAAGAATTCTATGCCAGATTTTTCAAGAGCCGGTGTCTCCGGCTGCGCACTCTGTAATAGCCAGATGACTCTTTCTTCTGCCGTGGACCGGCATGAATCCTTGGCGCGATCAGGGCATCCGATATGTAGTTGTTCAAACAACTATATCCCGGCTTCACCTATCAAACTGGGATGCCTAAAGGAGGCGCACATGACCGCCGCTCGCCAGCCCGCAATCTATCTTCCCCATGGCGCGGGACCCTGCTTCTTTATGGATTGGACCTGGGGTCCGGCCGATACCTGGAAGACGACGCAGCATTTTCTGGAGGGGTTGGCGGCTACCCTGCCCGCTCCGCCCAAGGCGATCCTGGTGGTCAGCGGCCATTGGGAGCAGCCGGCCTTCACGGCCAGCGCCGCCGCACATCCCGAGTTGATCTTCGACTACTCCGGCTTTCCCGAACACACTTACCGGCTCACCTGGCCTGCGCCCGGCGACCCGGAACTGGCCGCGCGCGTGAATCGGCTTTTGAGCGCGGCGGGACTGCCTTCGGCGCTGAGCGCTAACCGCGGCTTCGACCATGGCGTCTTTGTACCGCTCAAACTGATCTTTCCCGAGGCAAAGATTCCTGTAGTCTCGCTATCTTTGGCTGCCTCGCTCGATCCTGCGCTGCACTTGGCGGCGGGCCGGGCGCTGGCTCCGCTGCGCGACGAGGGTGTTTTGCTGGTGGCCAGCGGCATGAGCTTCCATAACCTGCGCAGCTTCTACCAGCCGGAAACAACAGAGAAATCCCGCGCCTTTGATGCGTGGCTTACGCAGGCCGTAGGGTCGGCCGCGGCCGAGCGCAGCGCCCTCTTGGCCGATTGGCGCAAGGCTCCGTCCGGTCCCTTTTCCCATCCAAGGGAGGAGCACCTGATTCCCTTGATGGTGGCGGCCGGCGCAGGCGGAGACGCGCCGGGACAGCGCATCTTCGCCGATGAGCCGATGGGCGCGGCGATCAGCGCCTACCGTTTCGACTGAGCCGGGGCATCAGGCCTTTACGGAAACCGTGGCGGCCGGCGCAGCTTTCGCTGCGGGAGCTGCTGCCGCGGGCGCAGCCGTCAGCGGAACGGCCACAGCGGTGGTGATGCCCAGATAGCTATCGACCGTCGAGACGCTGGTTCCCAGCGCCGAGGCGATTGACGATACGCTCTGGCCTGCCGAATGCATCGACTGAGCCTGCGCCGCAGCCGACAGCTTGACCGTATCTCCTGTATTTTGAGGAACGGCCGGGGCGGCTGGGGCGGATGGCGCAGGCTGGGCGGTCTGGACAGTTGGCTGTTCCTCTGCCGGTCCGGTCCGGGATGTTGCTTGCATCTGCGAAACATTAGACAAAGCGACGTTTGAAAATCCAAAGGAAGACATGCTGGCTCCTCTTCTCTGGCCAGGACATTTCGGCAGTTGAAACCCACAACGGGGCAGCTGGACGGGAACGTCCGATTGGTCTGTGTCCCTCTATCGGCACAAATTCTTCGCCGTGACAGGGCCAGGCGCGAAATTCACAATCGCCGCACCTCGCAGGGCCGGATGGTTGGGGAGCTTCCCTAGAGCGGTTCCACAATTTACTTGCCCTAACTTTCATCACGCAGGGTGGCATTTTCTTGAGGAAAATGCCACTTGTGAGCAATCGCTTCGGGATACAGCAATTGTGGAACCGCTGTAAGCCATTCCGCGCGACAGAATGCCAAACTGCAATCGGCAGCGCGCCGGTCGCCGTCTTTTAGAGTCCTTTGGATTGGTACCAGCGTCTTCTGCGTCCCACGCGTAAGCCGGAGTCGACCAGGATGGCCACCAGGCCGAAGAGCATGGCGAGGTCGGTGCGCGCCTCGTGGAAAAAGCTCAGCGCGCCATAGTGGTTCAGCTTCATCAGCGGGAAGGGTCCGATCGGCTGCCCAAACAGGACGGGGAACTTGGTGGTCAAAAGCGCGGTCACGATCACCGGCAACAACAGCAGTGCCGCGTCCCCTGCAAAAAAGCCCAACACAACGGCTGCGCCCCCCACAACTTCCACTCCGCCCACGAACTGCGCCAATTCGTGGGGAAAGGGCAAGCCGATCGCGACAAAGCGCCCCTCGCCGAGTTCCTGAGGCAAGACGAACTTGAGCGCGCCTTCAAGCAGGAACACTCCGCCCACGATTATCCGAATCAGGATCATGGGAATATCTCGGCGCATTTCCGTCTCCGCTCTCGAACCAGGGGGCAGGCCCACTCAATTTATGGAAGAGTCGACATCCGGGCCAGACACCAGAAAGCATACCGCAGGGGCACAACAGGATGCCGAAAAACAAAGGCTTCGTGCGGCTTGGCACCAAGAAGGGCACCATGTCCTGTCCGCCTTTCCACTTGGCCGGAAATTCATAAATTCTTGCGCAGGACTCGTTCATTTCGGCAAACATCTCTGCCGAGCGGCTGCCCTGTGCCGCCTATTCACGTCTAAAAGGGATGCTCCGAAGGTCTAGCGGCGACGCAAACGCTCCTTAACCCATCTGGTTCCGGTAGACTGTGGGTTGGGTCTTCATAACCGGAGTTCCCGGCGGCAACTCTTCGTCGCGGGGTGGTGAGGAGACTGTCCTTGTGTCCGCGGGAGTCTGACGCGGCGGGGATTTTTTGGGGGAAAGACAGGATTTCCGAGCCGAAGCGCAGCCCGGCAGTTTGGGGAGTGTGGCCGCGGTCCAATATAATCAGTTTTTCCTTGAGGCAGCATCAGATTTTGAGCAATGAGGGTGTGCATATTTTTCCCGTGAAGACGAACCATGGACCGCACCAGTACTTGTGCTCGCCGCAGGGCCCCAGCCCGGTGAAGATCAAGCACACTTGCATCTCCCGTGCCACGCGGACCGCGAGCCGTTTGGCCCGCGTGATGTTGTTGCTGATGCTGGCGTTAACCGCCGGCGCAGCGCTGGCCCAGCAGCCGCAGACCATCGAGCAGATCCGGGTCATCGGCAACCGGCGCATCCCCAAGGAGACCGTGCTGGCCCGGCTCTTTACTCACCCGGGCGACACCTACGACCCCATCTCCATCGAGCGCGACTTCAACTCGCTCTGGAATACGTCGTATTTCGAGGACCTGCGCATCGAGCGCGAGGATTCGGAGAAGGGCATCATCCTGAATATTTTCGTTCGGGAAAAGCCCACGATCCGCGAGATCAATTACAAGGGACTGAATGCCGTCTCCCAGTCCGACGTGCTGGACCGCTTCAAGAAGGAAAAGGTCGGGCTCTCCGTCGAGAGCCAGTACGACCCGACCCGGATCAAGCGGGCCGAGACCGTGCTCAAAGACATTCTGTCGGAGCACGGCCACCAGTTCGCCACCATCAAGACCGAAGTGAAGACGATTCCTCCGGCCTCGGTGCAGGTGAATTTCAACATCAAGGAAGGCCCCACCGTGAAGGTGGGCGAGATCCACTTCACCGGCAACACGCACCTCAGCGGCTTGCAGTTGCGCCGCTCGATGAAGAACCTCAAGCCCATCGGCATTCCGTATTCGCTGGTCTTCGAGAATCTGTTTTCTCAGACCTTCGACGCCTCCAAGCTGGAAGAAGACACCGAGCGCGTGCGCCAGGCCTACCGCGACAAGGGCTACTACAACGCCGCTCTCGAGGAGCCCAAGACGCAGATCCGCGACCAGGGCGGCCTCAACTGGTTCACCTTCCGGCCCAACAAGGGCAAGCGCATCGACATCCTGATGCCGGTTGAAGAAGGCGCCCGCTACCGGCTGGGCTCCATCACCTTCACGGGTTACAAGGCGGTCAACAATGTCCGCGGCCTGCGCGCTACCTTTGCCGTGAAAGATGGCGACTGGTTCAACGCGACCATGATCGGCAAGGGCCTGGAGAATCTGAAGAAGGCCTACGGCACGCTGGGCTACATCAACTTCGGCGCCATCCCCAAGCCCGTCTTCGACGACGCGAAGAAGACCGTCTCGCTGAACGTGGATATCGACGAAGGCAAGCAGTTCTTCGTCTCCCGCATTGAGTTCACGGGCAACACCATCACCCGCGACAAGGTCATCCGCCGCGAGTTGATGCTCGACGAAGGCAGCGTCTACAACTCCCAGATGTGGGAGTACAGCCTGCTCCGCCTCAACCAGTTGGAGTACTTCGATCCGCTCAAGGTGGATCAGGACACCGAAGCTCACCAGAACACCGAGGCCGGCACCGTCGACCTGCTCCTGAAGGTGAAGGAGAAGGGCAAGAACTCGATCGGCATGAACGGCGGCATGAGCGGCCTTGCCGGCGCCTTCCTGGGCGTGAACTACCAGACCAACAACTTCCTGGGCCTGGGCGAAACCCTCAGCTTGCAGGGCAACCTGGGCAATGTCAGCCGCCAGTTCACCTTCGGTTTCTCGCAGCCCTATGTGCGCAACCGTCCGCTGAACCTCGGCTTCCAGTTGTTCAACACCAAGCAGGACTTCAACGCCGCCAAGAACTACCAGACCAGCGCCACTGAATCGGCGAATCTGACCTCGGCGCAGAAGTCGCTGACCCAGAACTACAATCAGGCCTCCACCGGCCTGACGCTGTCGGGGAGCTATCCGCTCAAGCGTCACGCCTTCCAGCGCGTCGGCATCACCTATTCGCTGACCAAGTCGTCCATCACGGCGTTCAGCACCGCCTCGCAGACCTTTTTCCAGACCATCAGCTTCCGGTCCGGCATTCAAGGCTCCAACGCGCTCGACGGCATTGTCAACAGCTCGGCCTCGTTCAGCTACACCTACAACACCATCAACAACCCGATGCGTCCGCGCAGCGGCAAGGAATACACCGCGGTCTTCCAGATTGCGGGCCTGGGCGGCAACGTCCGCTACTTCTCTCCGCTGGTGGCCTACAAGAGCTTCACCTCCATGCACTACCTGACGCCTTCGACAAGCGGGCGGAACGTGCTCGGCATTCGCGCGCAGTTGGGTTACGTGCAGGGCTTCGGCGGCGATGTGGCTCCGCCCAACAACCGCTTCTACTCCGGCGGCGAGGCCGAGTTGCGCGGCTTTGACATCCGCGGCGCAACGCCTTACGGCTATGTGCCCAATCGCACCACCGTCCAGTTGACCAATCCGGACGGCACTTGCGTTCCGCGCGATTCGAACAACCCGCAGTTGAACCAGTGCATCCAGGTGCCGCTGACGGTCTACGGTGTGGTTTCCATCGGCGGCGATACCAACCTGACGACCAATGCCGAATACCGCATTCCCATCGCCGGGCCGGTCACCTTCTCCTTCTTCAACGACTTCGGCATCACCGTGGCCGCCAATCACAGCCAGTTGAAGCAGAGCCCCGAGGGCTTTGCCTCGCTCACCGCTCCTCTTTATGGATGCCCGGTCTTCAACAACGGCTCCTGCCAGGGCGGCATCCCGGGCGACAAGGTCGGCTTTGTACGCGACGTGCGGCCGGTCGCCGGCACCAACTTCATTCCACGCATGTCCACCGGCGCCGAAATTGCGGTCATCATGCCGATCATCAACGCTCCCTTCCGCCTCTACTATGCGTACAACCCGCTCCGCCTCTACGAGCGGCCCTACTGCAACAACCTCCTCAACGGGAGCAAGCAGGGCAGTTGCACCGCGGAGCTGATTACGCGCGACATGTTCCCCTTGAGCGGCGCGGGCGACTACACCTATCAGGAAGCGATTGAGGCTTACGGCGCGCGCTATCTGTTGCGTGAGCCGCGCAAGACCTTCCGCCTGACGGTTTCCACCACCTTTTAGAGCGGTTCCACAATCTATGTGCCCCGATTCTCTTCGTGCGAGGTGGCATTTTCTTGAGGAAAATGCCACTTGAGAGCAATCATTTCGGGATACGGCAATTGTGGAACCGCTATAACCGTTCGCTTCAAGACAGAATGCCAAAGGACCGCTCAAACCGAGCGGTCCTTTTGTTTGAGCCATCCCGGCCAAACCGGCGATAAAGATCTGAAGGCTCAACCTGGGCTGTTTCCGGCCATCGACCCACTGCCGACAAAATCCATACAGTACGGGCGAAATTAGCCGTTCAACGGTTTGACGCTCCTACCCTGCCCTCCTATAATCCATCTAGTTCCTGCTGACGTCTCCGTTCGCCTCTTTTCCTGCATCTGCGCCCTCCGGCGCGGAGCCTGCCCAAAGAGCGTTGGTTTCTCAGG
>JAATFE010000439.1 GCA_015655365.1 Terriglobales bacterium | reverse complement strand
GTCGCGATTCTGCGTGCTTTGGATGAGAAAGACCATCAGGAAGGTCGCGATGCCCGTTCCGGTGTTGATTGCCTGGGCCCAGTTCTGGGAGAAGTGGAGGATCGGCCCGGTGGCGGCCCACACGACCACCACCACCCCCGCTCCCACGAACGCCCAGGTCGATCCCAGCCAGCCGCTCGCCGATGCGGCAAATCGGCCAAAATGGTCGTGCACGGTCAAATACTTCGCTTCGATTGCTGGTTTATTCACCCGGTTTGCCTCCGAGATCCGATGTTTGTCGACCATACGTCCGCAGTGCCGGGCCGGTCTGTCGCAAAGGAGGCACCCGCGGTGTCAATGGAAAACAGAGTCGGCTAAGATACACTGCAAACCGTCAGCATTTCCGGTGTGGAAGTGTCGCGAAACCGGCGCCACCGAGTTGACGGGGCTGCGACATTGCAAATCCGGAAATGCCTGTGGAGGACTCTCGTTGCTGCCAGTTCGCGGACTTTTCTTCGGCATTCTGATTGCCGCTTTTTCCCTCCCCGGCGTGTGTTGGGCGCAGCAGGCCGAGCCAGCCAAACCGGCGGCGCGAGAGGCTCCGCAAAAGCCCGCGCAGCAGGGCATGGGCGGCATTGCCGGAGGGCTGGGGGCAGCCGCGGTCTACGACGAGCAGAAGCGGCCCATCACCGCGGGCGGCTTTGTGGACTCGGGGCCGGTGGTCTTCGAGGACATTACCAGGAAGGCCGGACTTTCTGGCTGGATCCACAAGATGGGCGTGCCGGAGAAGAGCTTCATCGTCGAGACCAACGGCTCTGGCGTCTGCCTGATCGACTACGACAACGACGGCTGGCCGGACATCTATCTGGTCAACGGCTCTACGTTCAAGGCTTTGGACGGCAAGGAAGAGACGCCCCATGCGGCCCTGTTCCACAACAACCACGACGGAACCTTTACCGATGTGACCGCCAAGGCCGGCGTGCAAAACGATCGCTGGGGTTATGGCTGCTCGGTTGCCGACTACGACAACGACGGCTGGCCCGATCTCTACGTGGGCAACTACGGCAAGAACCGGCTCTACCATAACAACCACGACGGCACGTTCACGGACAAGGCGGAGACAGCCGGGGTGACGCTGGGCAACTGGTCGCCCGGCTCCGCCTGGGGCGACTACGACGGCGACGGCCTGCTGGACCTTTACGTGACCGGCTATGTGCACTTCGATCGCGACAACCTGCCGATTGCCGGCACCAAGGCGGTGGGTTATGCGAACTGCGTGTATCGCGGCGCGACGGTAAACTGCGGGCCGCGCGGCTTGAAGGGCGAGGCGGACCACCTCTTCCACAACAACGGCGACGGCACATTTACTGACGTGACGGTGAAGGCCGGGGTAGAAGACAAGGACAACTACTACGGATTCACCGCGATCTTTATGGACATCAACGGCGACGGCAAGCCGGACCTGGTGGTGGGCAACGACTCGGAGCCGAACTTCCTCTACATCAACAAAGGCGACGGGACCTTCGACGACCAGAGCTACGTCTCGGGCTTCGCGCTGAACAAGGATGGGCGCGAGATCGCCTCCATGGGCATTGCCGCGGGCGACTACGAGAACTCGGGGCTGATCGATTTCTTTGTCACCGATTTTGGCGACGACTACAAGGTGCTCTACCACAACGACGGCGACGCCAGTTTCAGCGATTTGAGCTACAAGGCCGGCATCGCCCAGACCACGATTCCCTTTGTCGGCTGGGGCGACGGCTTTGTGGACTACGACAACGACAGTTGGCTGGACCTGTTCATGGTCAACGGCCACGTCTATCCCGAGGTGGACCAGCACGACTGGGGCACCACATGGTCGGAGCGTCCGCTGCTGTTCCACAACGTGCCGGAAACTGCCGGAAAGGGACGGCGGTTCGACTATATTCCGCCGGTGAAGGGCACAGGGCTGGCGGTGGTGATTCCGGCGCGCGGCGCAGCCTTCGGCGACCTGTTCAACGACGGCAGGATCGACGTGATTATCAACCCCATCGACGGCGCTCCCACGCTGCTGAGGAACGTGAATCCCGACAAGCATCACTGGGTGGAGATGCAACTGGTGGGCGCAGGCAAGACCGCAAAAAGCCCAGGGAGCCCGCGCGACGCGACTTGCGCTACGGTTTATCTGAAAGCGAATGGAACGCGGATGCGGCAGGATGTGCTGGCCAGCGGCAGCTATATTTCCGCCAATGACCGAAGGCTGCACTTTGGGCTGGGCGATGCAGCCGAGGCCGGGACCGCCGAGATTCACTGGCCTTCCGGCGCAAAGGAGATGGTGAAGCTGCCCGCGATGGACCGCATCTACACGATCACCGAGGGCCAGGGAATTACCGCTGCATTGTGCGGCGGCGCACCCTGCGCCGCAGAGCCCGCCAAGTAAGCCGCTGTTGCCGGGGTGAGTCTTCCCTCGAAAAAGAACCACCCCGGCGCTGCGGTACTAAAACACGCCGGCCATATAGACTTCGGCCGATGGGTGCTTTTCTCCGTTCGCGGTGCATGCGGCCAGCACGGCCGGAGAGAGCGTGATCACCGGGCAATGCGAGTGGGCCAGCACTTTGTAGACCACGCCGTGCCGGGTGACGGCGGCAAAGGCCGAAGCACCCTGCGCGCCGAGCACAATGATGTCGGCCTGCTGCGCCCTGCCCTGATAGAGCAACTCCTCGGTCGGATCGCCGGGAACTACGATGGTCTGGATGGCAAGGTTGGTTTGCAGTTCGGGCGGAACGAGAGCCAGCAACTCTGCTTCTATCTGGTCGATGGTGCGTCCGGCCAGGACTTCGGCGCGCTCCTGGGGGCGGATCACATGCTGCAGAATCAGGCGGGCATTGTGCTGAACGGCCAATTGCGCGGCAAAGCCGGCCACCAAGTAGCTTGCTTCCTGCATGCTGACGGCGCAAAGGATGGTGCGGGTGGCAAAGTTACGAAAGCCGCCGTCCACCACGTCGGGACCGACGATGCAAACCGGCACTTTGGCGGTGCGCAACACGGCCTCGGCTACCGAGCCCACTAGCAGCTTGCCGATGGGGCCGGGAGAGTGGGTGCCCATCACGATGCGGTCGATTTCCCGCTCGCGCACGAAACTGAGAATCTGGTCGGCGGCCAGACCGGGGCGCACCACGATTTCGCATTGGACCCCGGCGTCGCGCACGCGCTTGGCAAGCGGCTCAAAATGCAGCATTTCACTGTGTGCGGCGGCGGCATAGTCGTAGTAACGGACGCCCGAGGTCTCGGATGCGGCCACGACCAGGGTGTCATAGGCGTGAAAGAGAATGAGACTCGCACCAAACTCGGCGGCTTGCGCAAGAGCGAATGCGAAGGCCTTCTCATTGGCGGGAATTTCGGAGGCAAACAGAATGGTGGAGGGCTTGCTCCAACCTGGCTTGGCGACGGCTGCCATAGGAACCTCCTGTTGATGCGGCCATACTGTGACAGAGTCAGCATGGGAATACGGTGCCCGGCGGCACACCGGAATGTGAGTTGAATCACTCCCCCGGAATATACGGATTCCGGCCCCGAGCGCTGCATGAATCCTGGTTTGTTCAATAAAGACGGCGGCTCCAGGACAACCACCGCCGGAGACAGAATCCTGCGCCATTTTCCGGCAATTGTCCATAGAGAGAATTGCGAGCCAGTCGAACCCGCGAGATGAGGTGATCCATATCACAGCACGCTGAGCCTCATGACTGGTCTTCTGGAGCAGAATCGCGGCGTTCGAGTGCGGTTTCCCAACTCGCGGAGCTTTGCCGGCACCACCCAAGGTGGCTTCCTCCCAGGCGAAAACGGCCTATCGGCAGGGTTCAGGTTTACTTTGAATGGGGAAACGGTCCCCCGGCGCAGGTCCCGATTTCCGGGCTGGCCCGCCTCGATTCGATGGAGGTCTTATGCTGCAGCCGATGAACACCATTCCCGCACGCGGCGGGTTGAACTACGACGAAACGCCATTCCTGGCGATCTGGGAGGTTACGCAGTCCTGCGACTTGGCCTGTAAACACTGCCGCGCCGCCGCCCAGCCCATTCCTCATCCGGACGAGCTGACGACCGCCGAAGGCAAAGCGCTGATCGATCAGATCGCGGAGATGGGCGTGCCGATTTTTGTTTTTACCGGCGGGGACCCGCTGAAGCGCAAGGATGTTTTCGAGTTGATTCGTTACGCCGCGGACAAGGGCGTGCATGTGGCGGTTACACCGAGCGCCACGCCGCTGCTGACCCGCGAAGCCATTTTCAAGATGAAGGAGGCGGGCCTGGTCCGGCTGGGCATCTCGCTGGACGGCTCGACCCCCGAGATTCACGACACCTTCCGCGGCCTTCCGGGCGCCTGGGCGCGGACCATTCAGGCCATCGAATGGGCCAACGAAGCGGGTATTCCGATCCAGGTCCACACCACCATCAGCCGCCATAACGCGCAGGATCTGGACAACTTATGCGCATTGTTCGAGAAGATGGCGATCGTCATGTGGAACGTGTTCTTCCTGGTTCCCGTGGGGCGCGGCCAGCTCGGCGACCTGTTGAGCGGCGAAGAGTTCGAGCAGGTTTTCGGCAAGATTTACGAGCTGTCGCACCGGGTGAGCTTCCAGGTCAAGACCACCGAGGCGATGCACTACCGGCGCTACCTGCTGCAAAACAACCTGGAAGAGCGGCGCATGGGGCACGGGCATCCAGGCGCAAGTGCTGCCGGAGCAACCGCTTACGAGCCGGGAACGCCCGTGAGCGACGCCAGGACGCGCACCGCGAACTGGACCACGCGGCGGGTGAACGACGGCAAGGGGTTCCTGTTTGTTTCCCATGTGGGCAACGTCTACCCCAGCGGATTTTTGCCCATCCACGCCGGCAATGTGAAGGAGACGCCGCTCAGTGAGATTTATCGCAACGCGCCTATTTTCAAATCGTTGCGGGATACGAGCAAGCTGAAGGGCAAGTGCGGCGCCTGCGAGTACAAGGAGATTTGCGGCGGTTCGCGGGCTCGGGCGTATGCCTTGACCGGCGATCCGCTGGCTCCGGAGCCCTGCTGCATCTACCAGCCCAAGAACTGGGATCCGCAGTTGGAGAACGAGGCGGGCGCTTTTTCGTCCTTGATCAGCCCGAGTCTTTGAAACCGGAGACTCGCATGGCACTGGTTACGAGGGGTTAGTGAAGTTACGGGTTAGCGATTTTGAAAGCAGTGCAAAGGGTAAGGCCACTGGAAATGGCATGTCGGCGGCCTGCGAACCACCGGATTTGAATAAGGCGTAGGATGCATCAGGCCGGAATGCGCAGTGTGGCGATCCAGGCCTTACAGCAAATCGGGGAATAAGGTGGTTAACGGTGCACTTTAGAGCGTTTTAGAGGCATTTTCGAGCGCGAACCGCGCAT
>JAATFE010000331.1 GCA_015655365.1 Terriglobales bacterium | reverse complement strand
CGCGGCGGCGCGGGTTCCGGAGCGCAGCGATTTGCTCCCCTCAACAGTTGGCCTGACAACGTGAGCCTCGACAAGGCGCGGCGTTTGATCTGGCCCATCAAGCAGAAGTACGGCCGGAAGATCTCCTGGGCCGACCTGATCGTCCTCGCGGGCACCGTGGCGCTGGAGTCGATGGGATTGAAGACCTTCGGTTTCGCCGGCGGACGCGTGGACATCTGGGAGCCGGAAGAAGATGGGTATTGGGGGAACGAGAAAACCTGGCTGGCCCACAGGCCTGCCGAGGAACTCGAAAATCAGCTTGGCGCCACTGAGATGGGCCTGATCTACGTCAATCCGGAAGGTCCAAACCGCGATCACGACCCGCTCTCGGCAGTCAAGGGAATCCGCGAGACGTTCGGACGCATGGCGATGAATGACGAAGAGACCGTTGCACTGATTGCAGGCGGCCACACCTTAGGCAAGACACACGGCGCAGCCGACCCGAATAAGTATGTGGGACGCGAACCTGAAGCCGCTCCGATCGAGGAGCAGGGGCTTGGCTGGAAGAATAGCTACGGCACCGGCGTTGGCAAGGATGCCATTACCAGCGGCCTCGAAGTCATCTGGACCACCACGCCGACGAAGTGGAGTAACGACTACTTCGAGCACTTGTTCAAGTATGAGTGGGAACTGACCACCAGCCCGGCAGGCGCATATCAGTGGAAGCCGAAGGGCGATGCTGGCGCAGGTACGGTGCCCGATGCCTTCGACCCGTCCAAGCGTCATGCGCCTTCCATGCTGACCACGGATCTTTCCCTGCTCGCTGACCCAGAATACAAAAAGGTCGCACGGCGTTTTTACGAGCACCCGGATGAATTTGCGGATGCCTTTGCCCGCGCCTGGTTCAAGCTGACGCACCGCGACATGGGGCCGATCGCGCGGTATCTTGGCCCGCTGGTTCCCAGGGAACCGCTGATTTGGCAAGACCCTCTTCCCGGGGTGGATCACGCATTGATTGGGGAGCAAGAGATTGTGGGCCTGAAAGCCAAGATACTTGCATCGGGGCTTTCCATCTCCCAACTGGTCACGACGGCCTGGGCGTCGGCTTCAACGTTCCGCGGCAGCGACAAGCGCGGCGGGGCTAACGGAGCGCGCATTCGCCTGGCTCCGCAAAAGGACTGGGAAGTCAACCAGCCGGCCGAACTGGCGAAGGTCCTTCAAACGCTGGAGGCGATCCAGAAGGAATTCAACGGCGCGCAGCCTGGAGGGAAGAAGGTCTCACTGGCTGACCTGATCGTTTTGGGTGGCTGTGCAGCCGTCGAGGAAGCTGCAAAGAAGGCCGGCCACGACGTGAAGGTTCCCTTCGCGCCAGGGCGGACAGACGCGTCGCAGGAGCAGACCGATGTGCACTCTTTCGCGGTAATGGAGCCCGCAGCAGACGGGTTCCGCAACTACATCCGCAAGGGGTACGAGGGATTGGCGGCAGAGCTGCTGGTCGATCGGGCCAGCCTGCTGACGCTTACCGCGCCGGAGGTGACGGTTCTGATCGGCGGCCTGCGCGTTCTGAATGCCAACTTTGGACATTCCCCACATGGAGTATTCACCAATCGCTCTGAGACATTGACCAATGACTTCTTTGTCAATCTCCTCGACATGAACACGAAGTGGCAGAAGTCCGATCTCTCTGAAGGAATACTCGAAGGGCGGGATCGGGCGACGGGCAATTCCCGGGGTACGGGCACCGTAGTGGATCTCGTCTTTGGTTCGAACTCTCAGCTCCGAGCCCTTGCGGAGTTCTATGCATGCGCCGACGCGCAGGAGGCGTTCGTGCGCGACTTTGTAGCGGCCTGGAGCAAGGTGATGAACCTTGACCGCTTCGACCTCGCGCGACCATAAGGTCCAAACCGTTGTATCAAGCGCAACCTCGGTGGGGCATCTGCTTATCTCCGGTCTGATCGAGGCTGTGTCTTTTTGTAAGTCGCTAGGGTCTCTGACCGCATGAAGCGGTACCAGCACTGGGTGCCCCAGGTCCCGCTTTTGGGACCTGGGAAAGCACGAACCCAAGGTACAGAATCATCCGGTCAAAGACCTAGTAACTTGTAAGTAGCGAGTAACTGGGATGAATTGCTGCCCCGCCCTTGGCACGTCCTTGTTCTCGCGCCAAGAGTGGGAAAGCATAAGCCCATTCCAAGAACACCAAGTGCAGCAGATGACGCTTGGCCGGAGCGCGTGAGTCTTTTACCCAAGCGTTATTTCCTGCCGGCCACAATGGCCCGCAATTGCGCGGCAATTACAGTCAGGCGGGCGGCGTCTTCCGGGTTGGTGTCCGCTTCGCCGGAGTACAGCATCTCCGCCTCGCGAGCAAGAATGGTGCCCCTGGTCAGGTCGAAGGTGCCCAGTACGCCGGCCAATTTGTGGGCGGCGGCGTGGGCTCTTTCGCACAATTCCAGCGAAAGCTTTCCTGCCTCCAACGCCACACTTGCTGTCTCTAGTGCGGCGACCCGTTCCTCCATTTGTGGCAGAAACTGGATCCACAAACGATCCAGAGCTTCAGCGAGAACAGCGGGTCTTCCAGGAGCCATGGGGGCCTTTCTCAGTTCCAGCCGAGTACCGCCGCCATCTGCGCCGAGAGCGTGAGCGGGTCGAAGGGCTTGAAGAGCACGGCTTCCACGCCCAAGTCGGCAAAGCGGCGCTGGTCCGAGCTTTGCACTTTGGCGGTGAGCAGCAGCACGGGAATGTGCGCCGTGGCGGGGTTTTTGCGCAGCTCGCGGAAGGTGGTCGGCCCATCCATGCCCGGCATCATCACGTCGAGCAGGATGGCGTCGGGTTGGTACTCGATGGCGCGCGTCAAACCCTGGGTTCCGCTGCAGGCGGTGGTGACATCCCAGCCGGCCACCGTCTCCAGGCTGAGCGTGGCCACCTCGCGGATGTCGTCTTCGTCGTCGATGATCAGGATGCGGTGCGACACTGCTTGAATCCCCCTTGCGCTACGGATTGAGTTCGGCAACTTCCTTGGGAGATGCCTCATCCATCTGACGCGAACTGCGCAGCATGGTCAAGACCAGCGCCTCCAGTTGTTGCGGCTGCACCCGGGCCTTGGTCAGAAAATGGGTCGGTCCGAGGGTAAGCTGGGTTCGTTCGTCCGGCGTCAGGTCGCGGCCGGAGTAGACCACCAGCGGCAGCCGGGCCAGATTCTCATGCTGTCGCAGCCAGTCCACCACATTGAAGCCGTCGCCGTCGGGTAGTCCGATGTCCAGCACCAGCAGGTGCGGCTGGAGGCTGAAACAGAGGTCCAGCGCCTCTTGGAGCGTGTGAGCCACCTTGACGGCAATGGTGTCGCGGGAAAAAACCGTCGCGATGACCTGCGCCAGATCCGCATCGTCCTCGACGACCAGGATGCGGGCCTTTTCGCCGATGCCGCAGAGCACGCGCGTCAGTTCGCTGAGCAACGCCTCTTCGTCCAGCGGCTTGCCGACCCATCCTTCGGCTTGGGCGGGCAGGTCTGTCGAATTCAGCCGGTTCACAACGCTCTGCAGCACGATGGGGGTCTTGGCTCTGGGGTCCAGGCGGCGCAGCAGAGGCAGAATCTCCCAGCCATTCATGCCGTCCAGCGAGGTATCGAGCAGGATGGCCTCAACGCCCGCCGCTGCCGCTGTCAGGGTCTGTTCCACGGTGGTTGCTTCCACCACGTTGTAGCCGTGACGGCTCAACTGGGCGGCGACTTGCTGCCGGGTGGTTGAGTTTGCGTCGGCCAGCAGCACCGTGCCGTGGCCAGGCTCGTTTTCGGGCAGTGCCCCCGGCATGGCAATGGGGGCCGGCTTGTAGGGCAGGAAGACGCGGAAGGTGGAGCCGCGCACCGGGTTCCGCTCCGCCCAGATGCGTCCCGAGTGTTGCAGAACGATAGTGCGGCAGATGGCCAGGCCCAGGCCGCTGCCGCCTTTTTGGCGAGAGTCCGAGGCGTCCACCTGCTGGAAGCGTCCGAAGATGGCCTCGAGTTTGTCGGCGGGGATGCCCCGTCCATGGTCGATGACCGAGAGAGTGACGCCGTTGACGCCGGGCCGGAGAATTACGGAAATTGTCGCGCCCGGGGGCGAGAACTTGACGGCGTTGGAGAGCAGGTTGGTGAGCACCTGAAGCAGGCGGTCGGCGTCGGCGGCGATTTCTATCTTCGTGGTGTCGTGGATCAGTTGCACGCCCGCGGCCTCGGCCACCGGTTGCATCCCGTCGATCGCCTGGCGCACGATCTCGCCCAACTGCACCGGGCGGAAGGCCAGCGGCTCCTTGCCGCTCTGGACGCGCTCCAAGTCGAGGATGTCGTTGATGAGCCGCACCAACCGGTCGGAGTTGGTGAGGGCAATGCGCAGCAGGTTTGCCGCCTTGTCGTTGACCGCGCCCAGAATACCGGAGGAGAGCAGGCCCAGCGCGCCGCGAATGGAGGTGAGGGGGGTGCGCAATTCGTGGCTGACGGTGGAGATGAACTCGTCCTTGAGGCGGTCCAGGGCGTAACGCTGGCTGATGTCGCGAAAGCTGAGCACGGAACCGGAGAAGCGGCTCTGATCGGGGACCGGGGTCAGAACATATTCCGCGGGGAAGGAGTTTCCGTCGGCGCGGAATATGGCTCCCTCGCCGGCGGCGGCGCTATGGTTCTCCGCAGCGTGCCGCAGGTTGCAATCTGCATTGCACGGGTGGTCGGAATCCGCGGAGCCGTGCAAAAGTTCGTGCACCGGCTTGCCGGTCAGGCTGGAGGCGGATGCACCCAGCAAGCGGGCCGCGGCGGGGTTGGCAAAACTCACCAGCCCGTGCCGGTTTACGCCGCAGATGCCGTCCGCGACCGAATCCAGCAGGATTTCCTGCTGCCGGTAAAGTTCGTCAGCGCGGCCCCGCTCGTGGGAGCGGGCCAACATCTGCCCCAACGATGCGGCTACTGTTTCGATGGCCGCCAGCAGTTCGGGATCTTCGCGAATGCGCAAGTGGCAATAGAATTCCAGGACTGCCAGCACCTTTTTGCCCACGCGCACTGGAACCGCCCAGCCGGAAACCATCTTCTGGCGGAGGGCGGATTCAAGGCGCGGCCCCGTGGACTGCGATGCCAGATCTTCAATCCAGACGGGGCGGCCATCCTGCCAAACCCGTCCTGGCAGGCCGACACCGCTGGCCATCTTGAGCCCCATGCTTTCGTGGATCAACGCCTCGGTGCGGTGGCCCGGAATTCCCCAGGCGGCACAGAATTCGAGTTCGCTTTCTTCTTCGTTGACATCCCATTTGAAGGCTACATCCCAGCCCTGGGAGATGCACAGAGCCTCGATGATGCGCGTGGAGGCGATTTCGGAAGAAGTGTTTTCGCACAGGATCTGGCTCACTGCCAGTTGCAGCGCCAGACGGTGCTCGCGCTGTGTCTGCTGGGTCACGTCGCGCAGGAGACAGCGAACCGCCAGGGGATTGCCTGCCTTTTGCCGCCGGCTCAGACTCAGTTCAAGCTCCAGCATCCGGCCATCCGCGGTGTAATGGCGCAATGGCGCGCGGTCCACCGATTCGCCATCGAGGGCGCGGCGGAAATGCGCTGCCACTTCGCTGCGGCAACTGAAAATCTCCTCGAAGGATTCCAGGCTCTGCAGCGTGCCTCTGTCCAGGCCGAAACAGGCCTTCCAGGCCGGATTGGCATACAGAAACTGTCCCGAGGGGCTGAGCGTTGCAATCATTTCGGTGGAGTTCTCGAACAAATCGCGGTAGCGCTCGTGCGACTCGCGCAGCGCCTGTTCCTGGTGAACGGTTGCGCTTTGGTCAAGAGCCACCACGGCCAGGCCGGTAATTGTCCCGGAGCCGTCGCGCATCGCGGAGATGTGGAGCGTGACGGGGAAGAGCACGCCGTCCTTGCGGCGCAACTGCACGTCGAAGCTGGGCACCTGGCTGGGAGGCAGAGTCCGCACACAGGTTATGTAGGCAGCCAGACGCCCAAGCGCGGTCGGCTCCGCGGGTCTTTGGATGCCGCACAGCTTTTCCATTTCCGCAACCAGCCGCGCGCCCTCGCCGGGAGCCAAAATATCTGTCGTGCTCGACGAGCCGATCAGCTCCTCCGCGTTGTAGCCCATCACCCGTTCTGCGGAAGGGTTCACGTAGGTGAACAGGCCATCCAGGCCGATGGCCGCCACCATGGGACCGACAGAATCCAGCAATTCCTTCAGAGGTTCATGGGCGGGCGCGGCAGCAGGCTGAGGGGAGTTTTCGGTTAACTTACGGGCCAGACGGGCCAAGGCTGGCCAAATAGCGAAAAGAACGCTCCGGCCTGCCCGTGCGGGCGGCTTGGCTCCGGTCGACGTTCCCCCAGTGGCCCCGTCTTGCATCTAGCTCCTCGAAGCGATTTACCCCATCTTGGAGATGGAAAATCCTTCTTTCGCAGCTCTCATCATAATGAATCGTCCGCGTAGCCCGCTTCCGGAACGGATTCCGGTAAGCTCTCCGCTGCCCGCACAATCCCGTACCCCCATTCTAAGTGCGCATCCAAGTGGTAGTTGCCGAAAAAGCCCTGGATTGAACCTAGATACGAAAGGAATTTCTAGTCTTTCAAGATGGCTGCGGGCCGACGCTGGTGCGCATTCCCCAATGGATCGAATTGACAAGGCGTATTCATGAAGCTTTTCAGTGGCAACCGTATACTGGCGTCATGTTGAATTTGCCTTCTTCTTCCCGTCTTGCTGGAGCAGCCCTTTTGGGACTGTTCTGTCTCGCTGCCCAACCGCCAGCCGCCCATGCCTGGGGCAGCGAGGGCCACCGTATGAT
>JAATFE010000499.1 GCA_015655365.1 Terriglobales bacterium | reverse complement strand
TCAGCTCAAAAACATCGTCCGATAGAGCGTATCCCTTTGCACGGGCTTGAAACCGGCGTCGCGGATGATGCGGCGGAGTTCCTCTTCGGTGGTGCAATTTGAAGTGCCCGCGGCCTTGACTACATTCTCTTCCAGCATCACCGAGCCGACATCGTTGCCGCCGAAGTGCAGGCCAAGCTCCAGCACCTTCAACCCCTGCGTGACCCAGCTCGCTTGCACATTTTCGATGTTGTCCAGATAGAGCCGCAAGATCGCCAGGGTCTTCAGATACTCAACCGAGGTTGCTTCTTCCCAGCCGCGGCCGCCCAGCGCCGTGTTGTGAGGCTGGAAGCTCCAGGGAATGAAGGCAGTGAAGCCGCCGGTCTCTTCCTGCAGGCGGCGTACCACTTCGAAGTGGTTGATGCGCTGCTCGAAGGTTTCGCCTACGCCGAACATCATGGTGGCAGTGGTGCGCATGCCCAGTTGGTGCGCCAAGCGATGCACGCCGATCCAGTCTTCTGTCTTGCACTTGATGCGGGCGATGCGGTCGCGCACATCGTCGTCCAAAATCTCAGCGCCGCCGCCGGGGATCGAATCCAGGCCCGCGTCGCGCAGGCGAACGATGGTAT
Source organism: Terriglobales bacterium (assembly GCA_015655365.1). Classification (GTDB taxonomy): domain Bacteria; phylum Acidobacteriota; class Terriglobia; order Terriglobales; family Acidobacteriaceae; genus Telmatobacter. The sequence goes on along the minus strand of JAATFE010000499.1, from coordinate 1,841 downwards.
CGCGCAGGCTTATGTCGGAGTATTTGGCGATGGCCAGAATCTCGGATGCCGTCAAACAGTGCAGCCAGATCTGCGGAAAGCGCTGCTTGATGCCGCTGAACAGGCGCTCGAACCAGTCCATCTTGAGGTCCGGATGAATGCCGCCCTGCATCAACACGCCGGTGCCGCCCATTTCGATCGTTTCGGCGATCTTCTCGTAGATCTTCTCGAACTCGAGGATGTAGCCCTCTTCCGAGCGCAGTCCCTTGAGCGGGCGATAGAAGGCGCAGAAGGTGCAGTACTCGGTGCAGAAGTTGGTGTAGTTGATGTTGCGGTCGATGATGTAGGTGACCACACCCTCGGGGTGCAGGCGGCGGCGCACGGCATCCGCCTCGAATCCAAGGCCGATCAGGTCGGGGGAGCGAAAGTAGTCGAGAGCCTGTTCGCGGGTCAGCATAGTTTCGATTCTAGCAATTCAGCCCTTTCGCGGGGTTTCAACGGGTGCCGGCGGTTCGTGCGCCGGCTTCCGAAAGAGAAAGAGCCCTCGGCTTCGGACCGGGCGGGTTTGGGTGCGCGACAAATTCGAAGCCGTCGAAATCCCGCTGAACAGGACGAAGAAGTCCCAAAACGAGCGCAACAAGCTCTTTCGGTTTGTGGTGGCCATAAGGGAAAAACCTCGCCGAGCGAACTCGACCAAGTCTGGACGCTCATTCATTCGAGAGCAAAAGAGCGCTGCCGGTTGCACTATTCTTCTTGGCGGCCGAAAGAATTGCGGAATGGCTACTTGCAGGATTCCGGTTTGGGGGCGGGTTTCGCCGCAGGCTTCTTCGTCGGGCTGGAGACGCCCATGCTCATCAGCAGAAAACCAAACCCTTTGCGCAATGCGTCGAGCAAGCTCATTGTCTCGTCCTTTCCCGTTCCCATCCGGCTTTCAGAGAATGACTACTTTTTTGGCATTGCCATTTTTTGCGATTTGGCCAGTGGAGTGGCGGGGGCCGAAAGCGGCTCGCCCTTCAGGATCGCTAGAGCGGCCGGAGGCAGAGGCTTGTCGGCGTTGGCCAGCAGCAGGCTCACCTGCCACATCTGCGTCTCGGTCAGCACTTGCTTATAGGACGACATGCCGGTCAGGCGGATGCCATTGGCTACCTTCCAATAGGTTTCTCCCGGCGGGTCGTCGCTCACGCCCATCATGGTTTCCGCTCCGTGGTGGTGAACTTCCCACAGCGGGGGCGCATCGGGGAACATGTGCGCGCCAAAAGAAGAGGGCTTGCCGTGAAAGCCATGGCAGGCGGCGCACTGCTCGCGATAGACCTGAGCGCCTGCCACCAGGTTGTTCTCGTCGGCCGGGATGGGCGGGTTCTTGATCAGTTCGCGGCCGATGCGCGCGTTCAGCGGGACGCCGGTAATCAATTCCTCATGGGGAAAGGGCGGGTCGGAGACAGCCACTGGCACTTTGCCGAACTGGAACCACGCCAGCACGGCGACGGGTATCAGAACCACAGCGAGGATAATTCCCAATAAAATGCGAACCATCTTCCAGCGACCTCCAATGCCCTCCATCCTACGGCATTCCACGCGCCAGGAGGGTGCTCTTTCCACAAAAGAAAGAATTTGCTGGACAAGATGCGCCGGATTTGCGACTGTTTGGCCAATACCGCGCGCGACCCGCTAGCCGCGGCCAAACCCCATGCATCCACAAGGAGCTTCACCTCATGGCAGATCACTCGAAGATGCGTTTAGGCCGCAAGGCCATCAAGACCGATTCCCGCACCCTGGCGCTTGGCGACTATCTGAGGCCGGGTGTTCCGCCTCCCCCGCCTGCCGCCGACTGGACCAAGGGCATTACCGACTGGGGCATGATG
>JAATFE010000080.1 GCA_015655365.1 Terriglobales bacterium | reverse complement strand
TCCAGATTCAACCGGAACTTGGGGAATATCCGAAAAGCCTCTCCTGGGTCCCGAGGCCGCGTTGTTTCTCCCTTGTGCCGGTCTTGCCGCACCTCCCATTGGATTGCCAACCGGAGCTAGCACCTTCGCGTCTTGCGGAAGAGGCTTCAATGCTATCGTTGAAGCCGACGACACTTATGTCTTCTGGAACACTAAGGCCACTGTCGCGGATGGCCTTGTAAGCCCCGCCGGCCAGGGCATCGTCGGCCGCAAAAAAAGCGGTAGGAGGAGGCGATTCCTGAAGCATCAGCTTTGTGGCGAGATAGCCCATCTCTCCGCCGCTTTGAAGGACATTCAGATCGCAACATCGGACCGCAAGGCCTGCATCCTTCATGGCGCGTTCGTATGCTTCATAGCGGCGCACATACCAGGGAAAGCTCTGGCTTCCTATAAAACCAATGTGCCTGTGCCCGAGCGATTGTAGATACCGCGTCAAGTCGTAAGCACCTCCGAAATCGTCAAAGTAAACCATGCCAGCCTGGTCCTGGACGTCTCCGAAGACATTGTTGCCCAATGCAGCCCATGGCATGCGGCGCTTCGAAAGAAGGTGGAGGAGGCTCTCAGAATTTGCACCCGCCAGTATCACGCCCGCTACGGTCTGCTTATTTTGCAGGATTTCAGGAAGCTCCAATTCTCCCGATGGTGTACAGAGCAAGTACTTGAATGACAAGAACAACACGCCATAGTTATGCTCGGCACAATAGTTATGAGCGCCGATGAGTATTGACGAGTGAAGAGTATGTAGCACGCCGCGATTACTCAAGAGAAATGCGATGATGCGGGACTTTTTCCCGCCTCCCAAATCGAATCCCAGGAGTTTAGCCGCTCGAATGATTCGCTTAGAGGTCTCCGGCGAGACCTCTGCACTTCCTCCCATGAAGCGCGACACGGTCGCCGCGCTAACCTTCGCCTCTCGTGCGAGATCTCCGAGCCTGATCCCTGGTGATTTGTCGTTCATTACGAAATTGTAATGCTCCGCGCTAGGACTCTGGTCAGCACATGGTATACCTGAACAGGCGCTTATAAGGTTGTTCGAGTTTATCGAATGCCATTCAATGCCATCCGAACCCACCGGCCATAGACATCGAGGAGAACGCTCATGAAGGCAGCTATCGTCACCGCCGCGGGCAAGATACCCATCTACGGAGACTTCGACGCACCCGCCGCTAAAGAAGGCCAGGAACTTGTTTCCGTGCGAGCCGCGGCGCTCAGCAATCTCACTAAATCGAGAGCTTCGGGCACCCACTACAGTTCCAGCGGAATCTTTCCCGCCGTCGCTGGAACCGACGGCGTAGGACTCACGCGGGACGGGCGGCGCGTGTACTTTGCCATGCCTGAAACGCCCTTCGGCTCCCTGGCCGAGCTCTGTCCGATCCAACCCCGGCGCTGTGTGGAGATTCCGGATTCATTGGACGACATCACCGCCGCTGCGATCGCTAACCCCGGCATGTCGGCTTGGGCCGGGCTCGTTGAGCGCGCACACCTTGCCGCTGGAGAAACCGTCCTGGTCAACGGAGCCACGGGGACGGCCGGGAGGATCGCCGTGCAGTTGGCAAGACACCTCGGTGCTGCCAAAATCATCGCTACTGGCCGCAACGAACGGGAACTCGAAGAGGTAAAACTGCTTGGCGCGGATATCGCCATTCCATTTGCCCTCGGCGTAGATAACCCTTCAGGGGCGAGCGATTACGAGGAAGGTCTAAAGCAGGCGTTCTCCACCGGTATCGATGTCGTGATCGACTACCTCTGGGGCGAGAGTGCGAAGACCGCAATCGTCGCCCTCGCCAAAACCATCGAAGACAGGCCGGTCCGCTTCGTCCATGTCGGTACTGCCGGCGGCGAACTCGACATCGACCTTCCCGGAACTGCCCTGCGCTCCTCGGCGATCACGCTCATGGGCAGTGGAGTGGGAAGCGTAAGCAGGTCCGCCCTTGTGCAGTCGATCCGAAATGTCTTCGAGGCAGTCCAACCCGCAAACTTGCAGATTGCTACACGAGCAGTGCCTCTTCCCGAAGTGGAAAGCGTCTGGGAACATGCTACTGGCAAGCCTCGGGTCGTCTTCATCGTCGGCTGAGGACTCAACACCGTCTTCTTGCCTAGTACCGTGTCCTCGTGATTTTGAGACCTGGGAAAGCACGAACTCAAGGCACAAAATCAGCGGGAGTAGGGAATTGTTTGAGCTTTAGCGACGTCGTGGGGGCGAGTTGCGCGTAACAGAAGTGAGCTTGCCCGTGACGGCGAATTTGCGCCGTTCGACGGGTGAGGAGAGAACCAGGCTGGTAATCGGGTTACCGTAGGGCAGCAGGGCCTCGATCAAGGCTTCCAGGTCGGCCATTGAAGTGGTAGTGACCTTGAGTAGAAAGTCATCGCCGCCGGTCAGGTGGTGGCACTCACGGACTTCTTCGAGGGTCTGCACGTAACCGAGCAGACGATGATAATTCTGCCCGCCGCAGCTCATGCGGATGAAAGCCATCACCTCCAACCCCAGCGCCTCGCGGTCGATATCGACCGTGTAACCATGCAGGATGCCGACTTCTTCCATCTGCTTGAGACGCTCGGCGGTGGCGGTGGGAGAAAGGCCGATGCGGCGGCCCAATTCAGCCAGGCTGAGGCGGGCGTTGGCCTGTATTTCGTCGAGAAGCTTTCGTCCGTAACTATCGAGAAGCGTAGTGGAATCCATCGCCATAGATTCATAGCATAGACAATTCGAGTGTCAAGGCCAAGCCTGATAGTGCAAACCGTCTGTACTGGAGGCGGCATCCAGCCTAGGATACGGCTTATGGATTGCTTGATTTTGGACGGCCAGCCGCTGACTCTGGCCGAGATTGAAGCTGTTTCGCTGGCTGCCCGTCCGGTGGCCGTTGCCCCCGCCGCACTCAACCGCGTAGCCGCCAGTTGGAAGCTGGTGGAAGAGATTGTGGCGAAAAGACAGACGGTCTACGGGGTCAATACCGGCTTCGGCAAGCTGTCGGATGTGAGCGTTCCGCCGGAAAGTCTGGCCCAGTTGCAGACCAACCTGGTACGCAGCCACGCGGGCGGAGTGGGCCTGCCGCTCTCCGAGGGCGAGGCGCGGGCCATGCTGTTATTGCGCGCCAATGTACTGGCCAAGGGCTTCAGCGGCTGCCGTCCGGCGCTCGTCGAGCTGCTGCTGGCCCTGTTGAACGCCGGGGTGCATCCGGTGATTCCCGAGAAGGGTTCCGTGGGCGCGAGTGGAGATCTGGCTCCGCTCGCGCACCTGGCGCTGGTGCTGATCGGCGAGGGCGAGGCATTTTACAAAGGCGAGCGGATGAGCGGAGGCGAGGCCCTGCGCCGGGCAGGCCTGCGGCCGCTGGTCCTTGCGGCCAAGGAAGGCCTCGCCTTGCTGAACGGCACCCAGGCGATGACCGCGGTTGGCGGGTTGGCGGTGGCGCGGGCGCTGCGCGTAGCCCAGATTGCCGATCTGGCCGGAGCGATCTCGCTGGATGCGCTGAAGGGCACTCCTGCCGCATTCGATCCGCGCATTCATCTGGCCAGACCGCACCCTGGACAGATCGCCGTCGCCGAGCACCTGATGCAATTGTTAACGGGGTCGGAGATTCGTGAGGCGCACCGCGAGCACGATACGAGAGTGCAAGACGCTTATTGCCTGCGCTGCATGCCGCAGGTGCATGGCGCGGTGCGGGGCGTGCTGGAGCACGTGCGCGGCGTGCTGGAGATCGAGGCGGGTTCGGCTACCGACAACCCGCTTGTCTTCCCGGGGAACTCGCTGGGGACAAACCTGGGCGAAGCGGTCATTTCCGGAGGCAATTTTCATGGAGCGCCCCTGGCCTACGCCTTCGACTACGCTGCTCTGGCCCTGACCGATCTGGCCGGCATCACGGAGCGGCGCATCGACCGACTGCTGAATCCGGACATCAACGAGGGATTGCCTGCATTCCTGTCGCCCAATCCGGGGCTTTCGTCGGGTTTCATGATTGCGCAGATTGTGGCGGCGGCGCTCATCAACGAGTGCCAGGTGCTTTCCCATCCTGCCTCCACGGGCAGCATTCCCACCGATGGCGGCAAGGAGGATCACGTCTCGATGGGCATGACGGGAGCTTTGAAGCTGCGGCAGATCGTCGAGAATGCCGAGCGTGTGGTGGCCATCGAGCTCATGTGCGCCACGCAGGCGCTGGAATTCCGTCGGCCGCTCAAGGCCAGCCCGGAGATCGAACGCGCGTACGACGTGGTGCGCGCGGTGGTTCCGCGACTCGAGCAGGATCGGGTGCTGGCCGGAGACATTGCAGCGCTGGCCGCGGCGGTGCGGGCGGGATCCTTCAACCGGTGGTGCCAGTAAACCGCAGGGGGTTCGTGCTATCCCAGGTCTCAAAAGCGAGACCTGGGGCACCCGCGCTGGTACGAATTATGGACGAGATTGGGCTTATAAACTTAATCCCCGACTTGGACTGTACAGAATATCCGTTATCGGACATGATTGAACTATTAATGGAAATGCGCTAGCTCCTCGTCCCGACCAACAACGTCTCGATCTCCGCCTTCTCTGTCGTCGTAAGCCCCAACAGCGGGATGCGCGCACGACCGCCAAAGTAGCCGTTGAAGTCGCATGAGTATTTCACGCCGCTGATGCCCAACTGGCCGACAATGCGTTGATTGGGCCGGACGATG
>JAATFE010000251.1 GCA_015655365.1 Terriglobales bacterium | reverse complement strand
TAGCGGCCGCCGATCTGCGCCGCCAACTGGTCGGTAATCACCTTGCCGCTGCGCTTCTTCTGTTCCAGCCAGGCGGTGCAGGGCAGAGCAATCCACATGGGACGCCCGTTCACATCGAAGCGCACATCCACGGCGTCGGCGTGGCGGGTGGCGATGGCCACCATGGTGCGCTTCCAGCGGCAGTGCAGGTCCTCGCCGCTCCAGCGATCCGCTACATGGAAATCCTCGTACATGCAGATAGCGTATCGTCCCGGATCGACATCGGCAAGCGGCGAAATTTGGCTGCCGTGCAGATCTCGGGTTGATACCCCCGACGGCGGGGGAGATTGGCGGGTGGGTTCGCAGCGGCCCTCCAGGGCGCTGGCCCATTTTGGCGCGCTTACCCAGGATTGCGTTACGCTCCATCCTGGGCTATTCTCGGCGGCTCCCTCCGGGAGCGGGTTTACCCACAATTGCGTCTGGGGCGGGAAAACGCGCCCTCCGCAGCCTGCCGCCCATTGCTGATAGACTGATAGGGTTGCAGTCGCAGTGCCTCCATTCGTACGGACCCGCCTGCAAGTCTACCGACGAAGGACAAGAAGAGACCCCGTGGATACTCAAACCCGTCATGCCCTCAAAAAGGACAGCTTTGCCGAAGCCACTGCGAGTAGCGTGAGCTGGCTGAGCGGTCACCGTTCCGGCGTTGTACGTTGGGTTGTCAGCGCTGTTGTCGTTGTCGTCCTGGCCATTGCCGCCGTGGTTTTCTTTAATGTGCGCGGGTCGGCAGCCGACAGCGCCCTCGGCGCGGCTCTCGACACCTATTCCGCACCCTTGGCCCAGCCCGGCGCTCCGGCGGAGAGCGGCGTTTACGCCTCGGCCAGCGACCGCTCCAAGGCTGCCAACAAGCAGTTTGTCACCGTGGTGGCACAGTATGGCTGGATGCCGCAAGGCTCGAAGGCTCACTACTTTGCCGGCGTCACCTATCAGGATTTGGGCCAGACCGCTTCGGCCGAGACCGAGTTGAAGGCCGCTTCCGGCTCCTGGGACCGCAATCTCTCCAACCTGGCCAAGCTGGCCCTGGCGAACCTTTACCACAGCACGGCTCGCGACGCCCAGGCGATTGAAATCTATACCGCGCTCGCCGCCAAGCCCTCGGAGACCGTTTCCGCCGGTGTGGCTCAGCTCGATTTGGCCGACCTTTACGCCGCTGCCGGCAAGCAGGATCAGGCGCGCGCCCTGTGGGCCAAGGTGAAGGACTCCGACAAGGAAGGCGCGGCCGGCTCCATCGCCGCCCAGAAGCTCGAAGCCAAGCAGTAGAGCTTTTTTCTGCTTCAACCGACGCGCGGAGCCACTGGCTCTGCGCGTTTTGTTTTGGTGGCGCAGGTGTGGGCCGGATGAGGGTTGAGGTTTCCCACCCCTGGCGCAAAAAACAAGAACGCGCCAAGGATGGGGCACCCAGGTCAAGGTAGGGGACCCAAGGCATTGGGGTATCTCGCGCCTGAGCATTCTTTCGTCTGCCTGCGTCTGGTTGTGTATGAGCAGCGGCCAGGCAGTATTCTCAGGGTGGATGGAAATCGCAGACAGCGCCGTGCATGCACAGGCCCGATCGCACGCGGAAGAGGAGACCGTTGCGGCTCTGGTGAGCCAGTACGCCGGCACCCTCTACCGGGTGGCCTTCTCCGTTCTCCGTAACCCGGCCGATGCCGAAGATGCCGTGCAGGAGACGTTCATGCGCGTCCTGCGCCATCAAGACGCGCTCAGCGAAGTGCGCGACCAGCGCGTCTGGCTGATCCGCATCGTCTGGAATATCGTGCTCGACCGCAAGCGCCGCGCCAAGACACGGCCTGAGACCGACGACGTTTCCGAGCTGGCCCGGGTGCTGCCGGCGCACGGGCTGAGCGCCGAGCAGATCGCCTCCGCCGCCCAGCATCACGCCCACGTTCTCGCCTGCGTCGATCGGCTCCCCGCCAAGGAGCGGCAGGTGCTCATGCTTTCCGCGTTCGAGGAGCTAACCAGCGTGGAGATCGCCTCGGTGCTGGGCATTACCGAGTCCAGCGT
>JAATFE010000134.1 GCA_015655365.1 Terriglobales bacterium | reverse complement strand
GTTTCCTTGTGCGGCTGGTGCTTGCGGCAGCGATTACAGAACTTCTTGAACTCGAGGCGGCCGGTGGTCGTCTTCTTGTTCTTCGTCGTCGAGTAGTTGCGCTCTTTGCACTCAGAGCACTGCAATGTAACGATTTCCCGCATGTTGCATTCCTAACTGATTCGGCGCGCCGTTCCCGGTTTGCCCGATTCTGTCAAATTCCTTGAACTGCAGCCAACAGCTAACAGTTGTCAGTTCTCAGTTTCAAGACCGTACTGTTAGCTGTCTGCTGTTTACTGTCAGCTGTTACTTGATGATTTCCGAGATCGCGCCCGCGCCTACCGTGCGGCCACCCTCGCGGATGGCGAAGCGAAGACCCTTCTCCATGGCCACCGGCGTGATCAACTCGATTTCAAGCTGAACGTTGTCGCCCGGCATCACCATCTCTACGCCTTCCGGCAACTGCGCTACGCCCGTCACGTCCGTCGTGCGGAAATAGAACTGTGGCCGATAGCCCTTGAAGAACGGAGTGTGACGTCCGCCTTCTTCCTTGCTCAAAATGTAGACTTCGCCCTTGAACGTCGTGTGCGGCGTAATCGATCCAGGCTTGGCCAGAACCATGCCCCGCTCCACGTCTTCCTTGGGAATGCCGCGCAGAAGAAGTCCCGCATTGTCGCCCGCCAGGCCTTCGTCCAACTGCTTCTTGAACATTTCGATGCCCGTCACGACCGTCTGACGGGTCTCGCGGAAGCCAACAATCTCCGCCGGATCGCCAATCTTGATCTTGCCGCGCTCGATGCGGCCGGTCACCACCGTGCCGCGACCCGAGATCGAGAAAATGTCTTCGATCGGCATCAGGAAGGGCAGGTCGACCAGGCGGTCGGGACGCGGCACGTACTGATCCACCGCTTCCATCAACTCGTCGATCTTCGCTTCCCACTTCGCTTCGCCGTTCAACGCGCCCAGAGCCGAACCGCGGATCACCGGCACGTCATCGCCGGGGAACTGGTACTTGCTCAAAAGCTCGCGAACTTCCATCTCGACCAGGTCGGTCAACTCTTCGTCTTCCACCGCGTCGCACTTGTTCAGGAAAACCACGATGCAGGGAACGCCAACCTGGCGCGCCAGCAACACGTGTTCCTTGGTCTGCGGCATCGGCCCGTCGGTCGCCGCAACCACCAGGATCGCGCCGTCCATCTGCGCTGCGCCGGTGATCATGTTCTTGATGTAGTCGGCGTGACCGGGGCAATCCACGTGCGCGTAGTGACGGTTCGCCGTCTCATACTCAACGTGCGCTGTCGCGATCGTGATGCCGCGCTCGCGCTCTTCAGGAGCGTTGTCGATCGAGTCGAACGAGCGGAACGAATTCTTCGGGTTGTGCTTCGCAAGCACCTTGGTGATCGCCGCTGTCAGCGTCGTCTTGCCGTGATCGATGTGTCCGATGGTCCCCACGTTTACGTGCGGCTTCGAACGGTCAAACTTTTCCTTCGCCATGCTCGGTTCCCTTCGTACCCCTGGTTCCAGTCAATGTCTTGCGGCCGCCCACATCTTGCCGGGTCCGCAGGTTCACAATCTTTACTTGCCTTGCGAGCGGCCGATGATTTCATCGGCAATCATGCGCGGCGCTTCTTCATAACGCGCAAATTGCATCGAGTAAGAAGCGCGGCCCTGCGTGGATGAACGAATGTCGTTCACATAGCCGAACATTTCCTTCAGCGGCACGATCGCCTTGATCAACTGCGATCCGCCCACATGACCCATGCCTTCAATGCGTCCACGGCGAGAATTGATATCGCCGATAATGGTTCCCATGTGCTCCTCGGGAACCGTAACTTCCACCGCCATCACCGGCTCCAACAGCACCGGGCTGGCCTTGCGGGCAGCTTCCTTGAAGGCGATCGAACCGGCAAACTTGAATGCCATTTCGTTCGAGTCGACGTCGTGATAGCTGCCGTCGAACAGGGTGACCTTGATGTCCACCATCGGGAACCCCGCCAGGATGCCGAGCTCGATTGCGCCCTGCACGCCCTGATCGATGGGCTTGATGTATTCCTTCGGAATCGTGCCGCCCTTGATGTCGTTGATGAACTCGTAGCCCTTGCCCGGAGTGTTGGGCTCGACACGCAGTTTGCAATGTCCGTAGTTGCCCGAACCGCCGGTCTGGCGAATGTACTTGCCCTCAGCTTCGGCCATCTTGCGGATCGTCTCGCGGAAGGCTACCTTCGGCTCGCCCACGTTGGCTTCGACCTTGTGCTCGCGGCGCATGCGGTCCACCAGGATTTCCAGGTGCAACTCGCCCATGCCGCTGATAATCGTCTGGCCCGAATCCTCGTCGGTCCGCACCTTGAAGGTGGGATCTTCGTCGGCCAACCGGGACAGCGCAATGCCCATCTTCTCCTGGTCGGCCTTGGTCTTGGGCTCGATCGCAACCGAGATGACCGTGTCCGGGAAGGTGATGGCGCCCAGGGCGATCTCGTGCTGCGGATCGCTCAACGTATCACCGGTCTTCAGTTCCTTCAGGCCCACGCAGGCGCAAATGTCGCCGGCATAGATCTCCGTAATGTCTTCGCGCTTGTTGGCATGCATCTTGACCAGGCGTCCCACGCGGTCGGTCTTGCCGGTGCGGGGATTGACGATCGTATCGCCGGTCTTGAGGCAGCCCGAGTAAACCCGGATAAAGCAAAGCTTGCCGAACGGATCGTTGATGACCTTGAAGGCCAACGCCGCCAGAGGCTCGCTATCGTCCGCCTTGCGGGTCAGAACCTCGGACGGGTTGGAGGGATTGATACCCTCCACCGGCGGCTTGTCCAGCGGGCTGGGCAGGTAATCGACCACCGCATCCAGCAGCGTCTGAATTCCCTTGTTCTTGAACGCCGTTCCGCAGATGACCGGGAAGACCTTCAAGTCGATGGTGGCCTGACGAATGCCGGCCTTTAGCTCGGCAATGGTCGGCAGCTCGCCTTCGAGGAACTTTTCCAGCAGAACATCGTCGGTCTCGGCGATCACTTCGATCATCTGCGTGCGGAAGGCCTCGGCCTTCTTCAACAGATTCGCGGGAATCTCCTCGACGTCGTACTGCGATCCCATCTCCTCGTCGTGCCAGAGGATGGCCTTCATCTCGATCAGATCGATGACGCCCTTGAAGTTGGCCTCGGCTCCGATGGGGAGCTGAATCGCAACGGGCCGTGCGCCCAGCCGCTTGCGGATGGTGTCGATCACGTACTCGAAATCCGCGCCGTTCTTGTCCATCTTGTTGATGAAGCAGATGCGCGGAACCTTGTACTTGTCGCCCTGCCGCCACACCGTCTCGCTCTGCGGCTGCACGCCGGAGACCGAGTCGAACACGGCAACAGCACCGTCGAGCACGCGCAGGCTGCGCTCCACCTCGGCCGTGAAATCCACGTGGCCGGGAGTGTCGATAATGTTGATGCGAATATCTTTCCAGGTGCAGGTGGTCGCGGCGGACGTAATCGTAATGCCGCGCTCCTGTTCCTGCTCCATGTAATCCATGGTCGCCGTGCCTTCATGCACTTCGCCAATGCGGTGCGTGATGCCCGTATAGAACAAGATGCGCTCGGTCGCCGTCGTCTTCCCGGCGTCGATGTGCGCCATGATTCCGATATTGCGGCAGCGGCTTAGAGGAGTAGTGCGAGGCACGGCGTTTCTTCCTTGCGGGCGCTCGGGCCCGCGGTTTCAGAACTTCGGTAATCCAACTTGGCCAGGCCCGAATTCGGCTGGCTTGATTCTCTGCAACTTGCTCGCCTACCAGCGGTAGTGAGCGAAAGCCTTGTTGGCTTCGGCCATGCGATGAACGTCTTCCTTCTTCTTCATCGCCGCGCCGCGCCCGTTGGCCGCATCGAGCAGTTCATTGCCCAACTTGTCGACCATGCCCTTTTCACCACGGCTGCGGCCGTAGTTGATCAGCCAGCGAATGGCCAGCGAGGTGCGCCTGTCCGGATTCACTTCGATCGGCACCTGATAGTTGGCGCCGCCGACACGCCGGGTCTTCACTTCCAACAGCGGCTTGCAGTTTTCCACTGCCTTCTTGAAGAGCTTCAGGGCATCGTCGCCGCCGCCCTTTTCTTCAAGATTCTTCATCGCCTGGTAGAAGATGCCCTGGGCCGTCGACTTCTTACCGCCCCACATCATCGAGTTGACAAACTTGGTGACCAGCGTGGACCCGTAAACTGGGTCCGGCGCCACTTCCCGTTTCGCAATGTGCCCTTTTCTTGGCATAAATCCTCAAAATCCTAACGCGCTCGAGGCGCCCTGTGCTGCCCAAGTCCGGGCTCGGTACAACGTCCCGGAACCTTTGACTACTTCTTGCCCTTGGCTGGCGCTGCGCCACCCTTGGCGCGCTTGGCGCCATACTTCGACCGGCTCTGCTTGCGGTTGGCAACGCCCACTGAATCCAGGGTGCCGCGCACAACGTGATACCGGACGCCGGGAAGATCCTTCACACGGCCGCCGCGAATCAGCACGATCGAGTGCTCCTGCAGGTTGTGGCCGATGCCGGGGATGTAGGTCGTAACCTCAATCCCGTTCGTCAACCGCACGCGAGCTACCTTGCGCAGGGCCGAGTTCGGCTTTTTGGGCGTCTGGGTGTACACGCGGGTGCAAACGCCGCGCCGCTGCGGTGAGGCCTGCAAGGCCGGTGACGCCGTCTTGTACCGCGGGGCCGTACGCCCCTTGCGAACCAACTGATTAAATGTAGGCAAACTGAAACTCCTTACCCCAAAAAAACCTTGCCACCCCAAGTTCGTCAGCCGCACGCAGAACCGTCGAGCTTCCCGCCACGTCGAGCGCAACCAATTTCTTGGCGCGCACGCGCACGGAAGCCCTCTAGTTGCTGCTTCGCGTCTGCCTTCGTTCCAATCTCAGACGAGAACCGGGACGGTGGCCGGGCGTTTTCCCGCAATTTGCTGGAAAAGCCAACTCCGTTTCGCTGGTTCCGGCCCGCATAGCCCTCCAAGGTGGAGAACGCGCGGACTCCGATGCGATTTGCCCCTGCCCTCAGCAAGAAGAGAGCAATTCCGAGGCATTCTGGGCCGGCCAACCGCTCCTGACCCTGGGTACAACCCGCGACCTCTGCTGCCAGGCCGGGTCGTCCCTCCGCGCTGGCCGTTAAGACACACGGACAGACACGTTCTTGCGGAACCTTCTTACAATAACAAGAAACGCGGGCGGGGTCAATGAATTCGACCCCGCCCGCCGTGTTTTTCCTGCATTATTCGATGCTGTGCAGCACCCAGGCCCCATTTTCAAGCGAAAAATCGGCCTGGCGCTTCGAACTCAGCTTGTTCCCTGGGTTGTGCGCAATCTGCTGCAAGCTGTCCGGCACACCGTCCAGATTCACCGCTTCGGTGAAAGAGGCTCCCTTGGCCGTCGAAACTCCGGGAAGCACTTCGTCCTGCGGATCCGCTACATCGTGTGCCTTCAGGTGGTTGGCCGCCACGCTCGCCACGATCACCGAGAAATGCGTATCGGTGAGGCTCTCCGGCCGCCACTTGATCGTATCGCTGCCGTCCTGCAGCTTGACGACCTTCTTGCCCTCGGGCGTCAGCTTGAAGTCGGCCCAGAACTTATTGGGATAGATCGTCGTCCGCTCCCACAGCTTCGACGCGGCGCCCTGCCGCATTCCCAGGTCGTCGACCGTAATATTGGCTCCGACTGCCGGTGTCTGATCGTACTTGGCCTGAATCAATGCCTGTGCGTTGGCCTTGGTCAGCTCCGGAGCCGACTTGCAGCCGCTCAACAACAACCCCGCGCCCAAAAAGACAGACGCCCCAAAAATCACCATTTTCCTTGCGTTTTTCACTTTCCCTCCATCTTCGGCACAAATCGGTTCGAAATGACTCGACTCGCCATTTTTGTCCAACTTTCTCCCAGTGTCAATGGAATTGGAAGTGACCTTGCGCACACGTCTTCGGCAACCGCCATCGAACCCCCGTTCACATCCCAAATATCTGGAAAGGAAACGATTTGAGACCGTTTCCCTGTCTGCGAAAGAATGCGGTTTCATCTCCCGATCGCGTCGGGGCACAATCGGGTACTCTCGGGGCCGCGCACCCATCACGCGGCAAAATCAAAGCGGGCTCTACAGGAGCTGCGGAACGGCGCGCTCGAAAAGGCGATACGCGTCAGGGCACAACTTTAGTCGTGCCGCAAAACGCTGCAAAATTGGCATGGGCTTCACAGGCTGCGGAAAAACTCTGTTTGCTCCAGAAATGCTTGTGTTTTGTAACAGGGCACGACTTCAGTCGTGCTGTAAGTACCGCAAAATCAACGTGGGCTTTAGCCCCTGAGGGACGTTTCCGGGCGGATTCACGTAGAATTAGCCCTTTTTCCGCAGCCTGTTCAGCCCCCGCGGAACGTTTCCCAGGAGTCCCAATGAAATCTCGGCCATCCCTGCGCCTCTCCGCTCAGCGCCCCGTTTCCGGTGCAATTCGGCTCAGGAAAAACTTCAGGAACCCGCCCTCGTCCGCATGCAGGCAAACCTGCGCATTGGGCTCGCCTTCCACCCGCCGCGTAAATCCCTTCTCGTCCACCTCCAGCCGCATCGGCGTTGCCGGACACAGCTCCGGCCGAATCGCGTACGCCACCGCCACCGGGTCGAACAGCGCCGGCCCCGTCGGGTGCCATTCGCTGTGCGCCATCCACTGGTGGTAGAGCAGGGTCAACTGGTCGGTCAGCGGCGAGCCATAAGAAAAGACCCTCTCCCGCTCCGCCGTCTCCAGGGGTATCTGCGTCGAGTCCAGCGGCATCACGAAGACCGGCACTCCCGCCCCCAGCAGCGCCTTCGCCCCTGCCGGGTCGCACTTGATGTTCCACTCCGCTTCGGCAGACGTCCGCTCTCCCTTGCTCCCGTCATAGCCCCGATTAACGCTTCCGCCCATCAGCACCACCCGCTTGAGCTTGCGAAACGTAGCAGGGTCCCGCTCGATGGCCGCCTGCACATTGGTGAGCGGTCCGATAGCGATCAGCGTGATTTCTCCCGGATGCGTCCGAATCTGCCACAGCAGGAATTCCACCCCATCGGGATGTTTCCTCTCCGCCGCCTGGTTGGCATACGCAGTCTGGGTAAAGACGCTCTGGTGCGCCGTCGCCACCCCCGTTGTCACGGGAATCTCGCTCCGTCCCACCGCCCCCAGGTAGCGGTCCACCAGCCGTGCCCGGATCTCCGTATCGCCGTAGGCTGTCGTGATCCCCAGCAGCCGCAGTTCCGGGCTGCGCAGCACCAGGGCCAGCGCAAACGCATCGTCGATTTCGTCGCCGATGTCGGTGTCGAGAACCACCAGTTGCGGCTCTTGCGCGGGCTGTTTTCCTGCCGCCGCCTGCCCACGCGCGCCGGCCAACCCGACTATCAGCACCGCCGCGACGCCAATCCCCAGCGGAAATCGCAAATTCTTCATGCTCAACACTCTAAGCCTTCGGCGACACGCAAGCTCCTCCCAACTTCAGGAAGAAATCACTTCGGTCAACCCGGATTTTATTCCAGCGTTTTCTCGCACGGGCAGGTGGCCCAGGTCCCTGGGAAGTGAATCGTGCCACTAGAGCATTTTCGATTCAAGTGTTAACAAAACTCTGGGTGCCCCATCCTTTGTGCGTTCTTTGCAATCAATCAATTGCAGCGAGGGTGGGCCATTCGAGTCTATCTAGTATTCGCAGAATAGTTCTAAATATTCCCCACACGGGAAACTCGAAAAAGCATTGCCGAGCCGGCCAAAACCTCTCCGATACATGCTCGATTCGCGCTCAAAAACACGCTTAAAATGCTCTAAAGTGCACCGTTAACCACCTTATTCCCCGATTTGCTGTAAGGCCTGGATCGCCACACTGCGCATTCCGGCCAGTTGCATCCTACGCTTTATTCAAATCCGGCGGTTCGCAGGCCGCCGATGTGCCATTTCCAGTGCCTTTACCCTTTGCATTGCTTTCAGAATCGCTAACATCGAGCTTTACACTCCCCTTGAATCCGGTAGTTTGCGAGTCTCCAATTTCAAAGACTCGGGCTGATCAAGAACGAAAAAGCGCCCGCCTCGTTCTCCAACTGCGGATCCCAGTTCTTGGGCTGGTAGAT